>NZ_WANV01000020.1 GCF_015521605.1 Thermococcus sp. | reverse complement strand
GTGGGGACCTCGGCCTTTTCCTCTGCCTTCGCTTCTTCCACAACCGGAACCGCCTTGGGGACCTCCTGCGTAACGGTCACGTGGGTCGTTGATTCTTTCTGTTCCTCCCCCCTTTTCGGTGGGCCTTCCTCGGCCTTTTTGAACAGCTCGTTCAGGGGTATTTTCGGTGTCTGGACGTACACATCAACGTTATCCGCTATTGAAAGCTTGATTTCCAGCTCATCAAGGGCATAAACGTCAACGACCATGGGTTTACCGATGAATGACTTCAACACGCTGATTGCCTCTTCTCCGTTGAGGCTCTGCTTCTTGTCCACGAGAAGGCATTCGGCAGCGAGTACCTTAGAGCGGTCGAGGAGTATTGTCATGTAGTACTTTCCGGCGGAGTCCTTGGCGAATATCTTTAGAAAAGCACCGCTACCCTTTGAGAGGCCCTCTTGAATAAGCTCCCCTAGTTCCCCCGCCGAGGTTACTACCACGTTTTCAATGAGTGGCTGCTTGTCCGGCAACTGCATACTCATCACCATTAGCTATATATATCCCTCCATCAAAGAAATCCCGAAAGGAATTCACCGTCTTAGTATATCGGCGCTTGTATTTAAACATTATTGTGCAAAAAGGTGAGAAACATGCGGGTGCTGATACTTGGAGGCGGGGCAATCGGCCGCTCAATAGCAGACTCTCTCAAAGGGGAGTTTGAGATTATAATCATTGAGAAGGATCAGCTCCGGGCAAAGGCTCTTGAAGAGAGCGGATTCCAGGTCATTCAGGGGGACTTTTCATACACAGCAACGCTGCTAAAGGCCGGCATAGATAGGGCTGAGCTGGTTATAATCACCGTGATGGACGTGGACACAATAAAGAAAACGGTCTATGTGATAAGAACAAATAACAAGGACGTCCCTATCCTTACGGTTATTCCGGACGAGGTGAGTCTCGACGACCTTATTTCTCAGATAAACGAAGAATTCGAGGCGGAAGTCAGAGTGGAGTACGCGATTTCACCCCGGAGCGCCCTTAAGGATGCCGTGGTGAAGACTGTCGAGATGCTCGGCGAAAAGAAGAACGCCAACCTTCTCGTGAAGAAGCTCAAGGAGCTCAAGGCAAAGAGCGACTCCCTCCTGATAGTGATGCACGACAATCCTGATCCCGATGCGATAGCCAGCGCAACAGCGCTCAGCGTTATAGCCCAGACGCTTGGCTTCAAGACTCAGATCGTGTACGGCGGTGAAATAACCCACCACGAAAACAGGGCGTTTGTTAACCTGCTTGGGGTTGACATAAGGAAGATTTCCCGCGGCTCCTATGAGCTCAAGCGCTATCCGGTTATAGCGCTCGTGGACTGCCAGCCCAATGGGAATCTGACGGTACTGGAGGGCAACGACTACGAGAAGATAAAGATATTAATCGACCACCATCAGATACTGCAGCATCTTCAGGAACTCCTTCCAGACGATGCATTTCTTGACATAAGGCCGGAAGTAAACTCATCGTCCGCGATACTGGCGGAGTATCTCCGCACTCTCAACATCTCTGTCACGCCCGTCCTTGGAACGGCTCTCTTCTACGGCATCTACATCGACACCAAGAAGTTCTCCAAGCTGAGCCATGTTGACCTGAAGGCGATAGAGTTCCTTGCCGGAAAGGTTGACTACGAGCTCCTTGACAAGATAGAGCACCCGGACATAAGCACCGAGACTGCTGAGATACTGGCCAAGGCAATAATGAACCGTCGCATTTACAAAAACGTCGTTGTCAGCAACGTTGGATTCATAACGAACCGCGATGCAATAGCTGAATCGGCCGACTTCCTCCTCCGCCTTGAGGGGATAACCACCGTTCTGGTCTTCGGCATCGTTGATGACAGGATAGAAATTTCCGCCAGAACCCGCGATGTCAGGGTCAACATAGGCACGGTTCTCAGGGAGGCCTTTGGGGACATCGGCAGCGGCGGTGGCCACGCGCAGTCCGGTGGTGCAAGGATTCCGCTGGGAATCTTCAAACTGGCCAGGGACAAGAGCTCACTGCTCAGGCTGGCAGAAGAGGCAATAACCGAAAAGTTCCTTGAGGCGCTAAAAGTTAAAGAAGGCTGATCATTCTTCCCTTGCTTTTACCAGTATTATGTCTCCTATCGCGGTGACCCTGTCGTAGGGGACGCCGACCTTCTCCCCTGGAAGGCCCAAGGCAAGTATCTTTGCCTGCCCTCTGTCTATCTCGATTAGTATCTCGTCGACGTAGCCGACGTAATAACCCTTGGTGTTGTATATCTGCTTTCCGTAGAGCCTTGAGAGACGCATCACCATTTTAATCACCGGATTAGGTTGTTGGTGGACGTATTTAAACGTTACCTCCTCGGGATGTTCTTGGCCATGGCGAACGCCCATCTTCCAAAGACCGCAAAAAAGGCCAGTATCGCCCCCATGACTCCTATCGTGAAGAGGCCGACGACCGCACCCTCCGAGCCCTGAAGTGGCTGATAGCCCTTGAACGTCAGCATCGCGACTGTGAAGCCTCCAAAGTACGTTAGCGGCACCAGGAACATATCCAGAAATCCGTTGGCACCCACAAGCATCATAACCACCACGACAACGGCAAGGAACGCGTAGACGTCGCTGGAACCCACGGACTTGACCATCCATACACCCGCGAGAAGGGTCGTTGCAGCGAATCCCAGGGGGAAGGCGTAGGCGGACGCCCGCGTGTCCATTGGATACCTTGCTCCAAAAAGCGATCCAGCCAGCATTCCTACGTATATCAAATACACAAAGTTCTCGTTCTTCATTGGAGAGTACATCCCGACGGCTATGGCGAATCCGATGAAAGCCCCAATGCCCGCCCAGGTGAGTATCGAACGCCAGTTCATCCTCTCACGACCTTCACGGTTATCCTGCTTCCGTCTTTTAACCCCAGCTTCTCCCTGAGGCACACGGGGGCGACTATCTCGGCGATCCTTGGCGGGTGGACTGTTCTGGATGGTATGACTATTGCCCCTTCAACTTCGCCTATCTGGACGCGGTAGGCTTTGACATCTCCAAAGGTTCTTCCGCCTTTTGAGAATCCGGGCAGGATGACAGGTCTAACCCCGCAGAACGCATCAAAGACTGTCTTTGGAAACAGCACGCGTATGTTTAGAGTGCCGGGATACGGGTCAAAGCCCAGGTACTCACGTATCAGGTGGGAGTACTGTCTGACGTAGTACGCCCCCTCCCCGATTCCGGATATGACCTCGCCGATTATTATACCGTTGTAGAGGGCCTCGGAGATGGCATCGCAGAGGCTTTCCAGAAAAGCCAGCCCCTCCTGGCTTATCTCAACGTAGGTCTTTCTCCCTATCACGTCTTTTTCCACCAGCCCCTCTTCCTCCATTTCCTCAAGCAGCCGGAGAACCGACTGGGGGGAGATTCCCAGCTCGTTGGCGAGTTCTCTCAGGGTTATCTTTATCTTCCTGCCAAGCGCGCCCTTCCGAGCGAGCAGTATGAGCATTTGAATTCTTCTCATAGCCTTCCCCTCTTTGACAGCCTGTCCGCGAGCTTCAACGGCGTGGGGTAGCCGCCCTCAAGCAAAGACGCGACGATTCTCACCGCAGACTCTAAATCGATTAAGTGCCCGACGCTTACATAAGCTTTTCCCACCTTTATGAACTGCCCCTCAGCGACTCCCTTCAGGGGCTTCTTGGCAACACCGATGGTTGGTCTTCCAAGCAACAGTCCGATGTGGGAGGCGAGCCCGTAGCCCCGGGGATGTGCCCTCCCGTGTCCCTCCACGAGCAGCACATCAAACTCCTCCCCCCTCACCGCCAGGAGAACCGGCCGCGTCTCTCTGAGGAAAAAGAAAGTGGGGACGTAGGGAAAGGCAACTTCCGTCTCGATTACCCTGGTTTTCAGTACCCTGCAGTCGGGATAGGAGCACAGGACAAAGGCCGCCCTGGCGGTGTCACCGTAGGAAACATCGACCGCCCCAACGGTTTTCACACTCTCCGCCCTGACCGGTTTCTCTATGATCTTCAAGGCAAGCTTCCGCTGGGCCTCTTCAATTTTCCCGAGCTTTTTGTTGATTTCATTAATCACATAATCACCTAATTATGCAATTAACTAACTATCCGTTATCCCCTGCCACCGCCTCAAGCTTCTCCTCAAGCTTTCTGCCAAGCTTTGCCCTCGTCAGATCCTCAAGGGTTCTCTCGAGTATGTGTCTTGCCTGATCCTGCTTTCCCCTGATGTTCACCAGTCCCTTGGGGTACTCCAGTGTCATCAGCTCTTCATAGGTTGCTTCCATGAAACGGTAGACCTCTTCCGCTCCGGTTATGTTGCCCTCCAGAAGTAGTATCAGGAAGCGCCTTCTCAGCTCTCCTATGAAGTCGCCTATCCCGAGCGCGTAGTCAGCATGGGGGACTCCGAGCTCCGAGGGCGAGGGGAACTCTCCACCCGTTATGTACGCAAAGAACAGGCTGGCTTCCACGAACTCCTGGTGAGCATTCTGGACGTAGCCCGTGAAATATATATCGGGGTGGTCTCTTAGCTTTTCTCGGAGGGTTGTCACTTTGTCCCTGGCCAGGTCAAGCCTTTCGGCGGCCTTTTCCTTTTCTCCACGGTGAAGGGCTTTTATAGCATCTCCACTCAGGCGGACTATTTCCCTGGTGAGCCTCAGTGCCTCTTCCCTAAGCGCGTCCTTCTCGTCAAGAACCTCGCGTATCTCACGTATAATTTCCTTCAATCCCATGTTCCCACCGAGAAAGGTTGTCGTGGAAGCTTAAAAAGTGTGGGCTTGGCTGATCCCCCGCCCTCATGGAGCGCCAAACGGCGGTCTCTGGCGGTCCGGAGGCCAAGCCCTGTCCGCCCGGCATCGTCGCACCCGCTCATCGCTGGCAGGAAGCTGACTCCCGGGCCCGGGCCACCGGGCGTCGTCGGATGCCTCCGTTATGGAAGATTTTCGGGGAGAAATTTAAGGGTTTCGGGGTCAATAACCGACAGGAATATTAGGCTTTTGAATTCATGCCGAAAAGTATATAAAGTGATGAACAGACCTGCTCATACACACTTCGAGAGGTGACGATCATGGCTGAGAAGGTTAGGAACATAGTGGTTGAGGAGCTCATGAGAACCCCTGTCGAGATGCAGAAGGTCGAGCTCGTCGAAAGGAAGGGAATAGGCCACCCCGACAGCATAGCTGACGGTATAGCCGAGGCCGTCAGCAGGGCCCTCAGCAGGGAGTATATCAAGAGGTACGGGATAATCCTCCACCACAACACCGACCAGGTTGAGGTCGTTGGAGGTAAGGCCTACCCGCGCTTCGGCGGCGGCGAGGTCATCAAGCCGATTTACATACTTCTCTCGGGTAGGGCGGTTGAGATAGTTGACCGCGAGCTCTTCCCGGTTCACGAGGTCGCCATAAAGGCCGCCCGCGAGTACCTCAGGAGGGCCGTCAGACACCTCGACCTTGAGCACCACGTCGTCATTGACTCCCGCATCGGGCAGGGAAGCGTGGACCTCGTCGGTGTTTTCAACAAGGCCAAGGAGAACCCGATCCCGCTTGCCAACGATACCAGCTTCGGCGTCGGCTACGCTCCGCTCAGCGAGACCGAGAGGATAGTTCTTGAGACCGAAAGGCTCCTCAACAGCGATGAGTTCAAGAGGAAGTATCCCGCCGTTGGTGAGGACATCAAGGTCATGGGCCTCAGGAAGGGCGACGAGATAGACCTTACCATCGCTGCAGCCATAGTCGACAGCGAGGTCGACACCCCGGACGACTACATGGCCGTCAAGGAGGCCATCTATGAGGCAGCGAGGGGAGTTGCAGAGGCCAACACCGAGAGGAAGGTCAACATCTACGTCAACACCGCCGACGACCCGGAGAGGGGCATCTACTACATAACCGTCACCGGAACCAGCGCCGAGGCTGGAGACGACGGTTCCGTTGGAAGGGGCAACCGCGTTAACGGTCTCATCACCCCGAACAGGCATATGAGCATGGAGGCAGCGGCCGGTAAGAACCCGGTCAGCCACGTCGGAAAGATATACAACCTCCTCTCAATGCTCATCGCCAACGACATCGCCGAGCAGGTCGAAGGTGTCGAGGAGGTCTACGTCAGGATACTCAGCCAGATAGGCAAGCCGATCGACGAGCCGCTCGTTGCCAGCGTCCAGGTCATCCCGAAGAAGGGCTACAGCCTTGAGACCATACAGAAGCCGGCCTACGAGATAGCAGATGCATGGCTCGCCGACATAACCAAGATACAGAAGATGATACTGGAGGACAAGCTCAGCGTCTTCTGAGCTTTCTCCTTTTCTTAAAAGTTTTGAAAAACCTCAAACGGCTGGATAGCCGTTCTGCTTGAGAACCCTAACAAGCCTCGCCTCTTCCAGGGCAAGGGCGACCTTTTCCTTCTTAACCTTGGCGAGCTTCTTGGCGGCCACCTTTTTCTGACGGGCCACCCTTATGAGCTTGGCCTCCTCAAGCATGAGGAGCTCCTTCTGCTTTTTCACAACGTGCAGCTTCCTTTGGAGTAATTTTAGCCTCTCCATTTCGCGCCACCTGCATCTATATAGAAACTATAGTCCTTAAAAGGTTTTCGCTGAATGCTACATGTACATTCGACGATTAACGAGGAACAAGCATATAAACCTCAGACAACAAAATAAGGTGAGTTCTCGGGGGTAAATCGATGATAATCGCCGTGAGTGGTACTCCCGGAGTCGGTAAAACCACCGTTTCAAAGCTCCTAAGTGAGAGGCTTGGCTACGAATACGTGAGTGTGAAGGATTTTGCCCTCATGAAGGGTATCGGTGAGCCTGTTGGGGACGAGATTGAGATAGACGTCGATGCGCTGGCCCGTGAAGTTAAGGCCGAGTTCTCCGCCAGGAACGTTGTCATCGATGGCCACCTCAGTCACCTGGTTCCAGCCGATGTTGTCGTGGTCCTCCGTCTCCACCCGAGAGCAGTGGCCGAGAGGCTCAAATCCCGGGGATACTCCCGTAAAAAGCTGGCCGAAAACGTTGAAGCCGAACTCGTAGACGTCATTCTCGTTGAGGCACTGGAGAAGAACAAGAGGGTTCTGGAGGTTGACACCACAGATAAGACCCCCGACGAGGTCGTCGATGAGATCCTGACACTTCTTGAGGAGGGGGTGAAGAGGAGGGTAGGGGTTGTCGACTGGACCGAGGCGTACGATGACGTCCTCGAGTATCTGATGCTAGGGGGTGATTAAATATGGGGGCCATCAAATGGCTCAGACTGGTGCTTGTAATACTTCTCACAGCTCTCGTTCCGGCGATACTGGGATACCTCCTTGTGGGTATCCAGGGTATGATCGTCATGCTTTTTCTCGTTCTAATCGCCGACTGGCTGATTTACTGGTACGGAGACAGGCTCCTGATGAGGTGGTACAGGGTCAGGCTCGTTACCGAAAGCGATTATCCCTACCTGTATGCAGTTCTGAGGAAGCTTTCGTCCAGCGCAGGGATTCCTCTCCCCAAACTGGCCCTGGCCCCCGTTGGCACTCCGAACCTGTTCTCGACCGGCAAAGGCTCGGGAAGCGCCACCATAGTCCTCACCTACGGGCTGCTGAGGGTGCTCGACCCCGACGAGATAGAGGGTGTCCTGGCCCATGAGGTGGCCCACATACTGAACGGAGACACCTTAATTCAAACCGTCGTTTCTGTGATTACGGGTTTTGTACTCAGCGTCGCCTATGCCCTCGGCAGGCTGTTCAGCTTCGTGTCTCGGAAGGAGAAGGGCGATGATCCCAACAGCGGGTTCCTGGTTAGAATACTCGCCCCCATAGCCGGGGGCCTTCTGTACATCGGCCTGAGTCCCTCCCGGGAGTACTTGGCCGACGAGCACGGAGCAAGGATAAGCGGCAAACCCCTCGCGCTCGCCAGCGCCCTGCTAAAACTCGACAAGGCGATATCTTTCCGCCCGATGAAGGGGGGCAACCTGGCCACGTCAGGACTCTTCATCGTGAACCCCTTCAGGGGGAGTCTGGCTGAGATGGTCTCAACTCATCCACCCACCGATGAAAGGGCGGAGAGGCTTTTGAAGATAGCCGAGGAGATGGGCGTCTACACATGAGGGGTGATCCCGTGAGATTCATCGCGGTAACGGACATCCACGGAAACTCCAAGAGGAGCAGGCAGCTTGCCGAAGTTCTGAGGGGCGAAGAATTTGACGCACTCCTCGTTGCGGGAGATTTAACCCATTTCAGCGGTTCTGGTAAAGCAAGGGAAGTTCTTGAACCTCTTCTGGAGCTTGATATGCCTGTGCTTGCCGTTCACGGAAACTGCGACGGCAGGGACGTCCCGGAACTCTTGAGCGAACTCGGAATAAACGTCCACAACAGGCGGGTCCAGGTCGGTGGGGTCGGCATCGTTGGAATCGGCGGTTCAAACATCACGCCCTTCCACACGATATGGGAGCTGACGGAGGACGAGATAGCCACGATTCTGGAGGAGAACTACCGGGACGGCGACATAATCCTCTCCCACGTTCCGCCCCATGGAACTGTGGCTGACAAGGTCCACTTTGGCCACCACGTTGGCAGCAGGGCGCTGAGGGAGTTCATAGAGGAGGAATCCCCTCCGGTCGTCGTCTGCGGCCACATACACGAGGGGAGGGGGATCGACCGGATCGGAGAAACCCTCGTGGTAAACCCCGGCCCGCTCTTCAGAAAGTATTACGCCGTGATAGAGCTCGGAGAAGAGATAAAGGTGGAACTGAAGAAGCTTTAAACGAGCTTCTTCTCCCTCAGCACTTTCTCCATTCTGTCCATGGCCTCTTCGAGCTTTTCGTACGCTGTGGCATAGCTTATCCTGATGTAGCCCTCCCCGGCACTTCCGAAGGCCGAACCGGGAACGACTGCGACCTTGGCCTCCAGGAGCATGAGCTCGCTGAACTCCTTGCTGGTCAGGCCAGTGTCTTTCACGCGCGGGAAGATGTAGAATGCGCCCTTGGGTTTAACAGTGGGAAGCCCCATCTCGTTAAGACGCTTCCACACGAGGTCTCTCCTGCGTTCGTATTCTCTCCTCATCTCCTCGACGGCCTTCCAGCTGCGCTCGTCCTTCAGGGCCTTTGCCGCCGCGTACTGGGCGAACGTAACCGGGCAGGTCGAGTTGTACATCTGGAAGCGGGTCATCCTCTCGATTATCCATTCCGGAGCTGCGACAAAGCCGAGACGCCAGCCGGTCATGGCAAAGGTCTTTGAGAAGCCGTTGATTGTGAGGGTGCGCTCGAACATGCCGTCGAGGGAGGCTATGCTGTAGTTCTTGGCGCCGTCATAGACGAAGTGCTCGTAGACCTCATCGCTGAAGACCATGAGGTCGTGCTCCACTGCGAAGTCGGCTATCTCTTCGAGGTCCTTCCTGGTGAGGACCGCACCGGTCGGGTTGTTGGGAGAGTTTATGATGAGGGCCCTCGTCTTCTCGGTTACGTGCTTCTTGAGGTCGTCGACGCTCAGCCTGAATTCGTTTTCTTCGTGGGTTGGGACTTCGATGGGCTTTCCCCCCGCGAGCAGAACCGTCGGGGCGTAGCTGACGAACATCGGGCTGGGGATGAGAACTTCCTCACCGTCCTTCAGAAAGGCCGCGAACCCCATCAGAAACGCCTGGTTGGCGCCGACGGTCACCATGATTTGAGTCTTGGGGTCGGCATCGATGCCGTTCTGCTCCCTTAGCTTCCATGCCAGGGCTTCCCTGAGCATCATCAGTCCTGCATTCGGCCCATAATGCGTCATTCCCTTGTCAAGGGCTTCTTTTGCATATTCCTTGATGTGCTCGGGAGTATCAAAGTCAGGCTCACCGATTCCAAGTGAAATGAGCCCCTCAACACCCTGAGCCAGGTCAAAAAGCTTCCTAATTTCAGAAGGGTTAACGAGTTCCAGCCTGTCGCTCAGTGCCATGAGCATCACCGCTTTTCCTTCGGGACAATGTTTATAACTTTACCTCAACGAAAAGATGTTCATCGAAGTGCTGAATGGTTCACTGATGAACAGCATATCCCTCAACAATGAGCAGGTCAAGCCCTGCCCTCCGGAACGTCCTCAACGCGTCCCCGGGCGAGCAGACGATGGGCTCCCCGTGCATGTTGAAGCTCGTGTTCAGCACCGCGCCCAGGCCGGTCTTCCGCTCAAAAGCCTTGATCGTCCCGTAGTAAACCGGGTTGATTTCTTCTCTCACCGCCTGCGGTCTCGTCGTACCGTCCACGTGGACGACGGCCGGGGCAAGTTCCCTAAAGCTTTTGCTCGCGGTGTAGCTCATCGTCATGAACTCGTTGGGTCTGCCGTTGAGGTCTTCAAGGTACTCCCCTGCCTTCTCCCACAGAAGGGAAGGCGCGAATGGCTGGAAGACGTCGCGCTTCAGGGCAACGTTGAGCCTCTCCTTGACGGTCCCGTCCATGGGGTTTGCCAGAATCGAGCGGTTGCCCAGTGCCCTCGGCCCGAACTCCATAGCTCCCCGGAAAAAGCCAACGAGCTTCCTCTCAACGAGGGCATCGGCGATGAAAGAAACATCGGCCTCTTCGAACTCCACCCCTTCCTTCTTCAACAGCTCCTCGACTTCTTCAGGCCCGTATGAGGGGCCGAGGTAAACGTGCTCCAGCCTGGAGGGTCTCCACCTCCCGTCGAGCCTCTCGAACTGAGCCTTCACAAAAACCGCCGCCCCGAAGGCCAGTCCCCCGTCGTCCATCGCCGGAAAGACCCAGAGACTGTCGTCTCCAAAGATTTTCCTCAGCACCGCGTTGGCTTTTACGTTCTGGGCAACTCCGCCTGCGTAGGCAAGGGGGAGGCTTCTTGACCTGAGCTTCAACCCGAGCTCCTCCATCAGCTTCTCCAGATGTGCCTGGGCGCTTGCTGCTATCTCTATGGCCTTTTTTTGGAGTTTGCCCTCAAGATTTCCGCGCTTCATCTGGAGGGCAATCTCTTTGGAGTGGCGGAGGGGATAGCCGAAGAGCTCGGCGAGCTTCCTCGTGGCCTCAATTCCAATGGTTCCAAGATGGTTGTCGAAGCTCAGCCCGTTGAGCTCTATGATTGAGCTTAAGTCATAGGTTGGCCTGCCGTAGGCGGCCAGGCTCATTACCTTCCCCTCGTGGCGCATCGGCTTGAAACCCAAAAGCTCGGTAACTGAGGCGTAGAAATCCCCGGGGGAGTCGAGGTAGGTGCTCTGGGCAATCCGTATCATCTCGCCGTCTCTTGCGATGTAAATCGAGGCGCTCAGCCCGTCACCGGCGGCGTCTATGCTTACCGCCAGGGCGTCCCTCCAGCCCGAGGTGTAGTAGGCCGAAGCTGAGTGGGCGAGATGGTGCTCAACGAAGATAACCTTCTCCTTAAACCCGGGGCCGAAGAGGGCGCGGAGGTTGGTCTCAAGCTCAAGAAGTCGTTTCTGCTTTCGGAATATGCCAGCCACGGCGATGATCTCAACGTCTTCTGGCCTCGCGCCCGCCATCTCCATGACTTTCCTTACGCTGAGGATGGGGAAGCCCCGGTATTTTTTGACCCTGTTGAGCCTTTCCTCGTTGACGGCGAATACCCTGTCTCCATTTATGAGTACCGCACCGGCGTCGTGACCGTCGTGGATTCCCAGAATCATGGTGGTGCATTCCACCTTCCTTTTTTAAAGGTTGGGGAGGGGAAGAATTTAAAAATCCCGCCAGATTAGTACACATCGGAGGTGAAACCATGAAGAAGGCTGCTGCAATCATTGCCCTGCTTTTCCTGGCGCTCGTTCCCATTGCGGGTGCCACCACGTGGAATTACGAAAACTTCGTCAAGCAGTCAATCGCCTGGTACTACCTGTACCAGAGCGATGAGCAGAAGTTCAGCGAGCTCTACAACCTCAGCGTCCAGATGAACGTCAGCAACGAGACCCTTGCCCTTGCGATGGAGCTTTACAACAACGCAAGCGCCGAGTACAGCCAAGCGATAACCTACGGAATTCCTCAGGAGACCCAGACGTTCCGCTGGGTCGTCTTCAGCGTCCACATAAGGAAGGCCTACCTCTACATAAGCCAGGCCGTTGAGGTTCTTGAAGAGGCGCTCGCTCTCCCTGAGAATCAGACCTCATGATTTCTCTTCTTTTATTCCCCTGAACTAAGGATAAATGTTGAAAGAAGAGGTCAGTAAGTTCTTGCAAACCTTGCCACGAACTTGGCTTCCCTCCCGCAGACCGGACACTTCTTACCCTCTATCCTGGCTTTCTCCTCCGGGTAGGGCGTTCCAAGCATCTTGGCGTCAAGTATCTCCTCCATCTCAAGACCGCAGCTCTCTTCACCGCACCAGGCTATCTCCACTATTCCGCGCCTGTCCTCGAAAACGGCCTTGGCTTCCTCAATGGTCTCAACGCGCTTTATGTGGCTCTCAAGGAACTCCTTTGCCCTGCTGTGGAGGTTCTCGTGAATGTCATCCAGAATCATTCTGACTTCGTCAACGATGGCCTCGCGTTCGACCGTGACCTTCTCAAGGGTATCCCGCCTCGCAAGGACGGCCTTCTTGCCCTCGACGTCCCTCGGGCCAACTTCCACGCGGAGGGGAACCCCCTTGAGCTCCCAGTCATAGAACTTTCTTCCCGGTCTTATGTCGCGCTCGTCAACGTGCACCCTGAGACCTGCTGTTCTTAGCTCCTCCGCTATCTCGCGAGCGTAGGCGAAGACGTCAGCCTCGGCGTCCTTCTTGGGAATTGGCACGATCACAACCTGTATCGGGGCTATAGTGGGGGGCAGAACCATTCCCCTGTCGTCGCCGTGTATGGCTATGACGGCCGCGAGAAGGCGCTCGCTCATTCCGAAGGTGGTCTGGTGGACGTACTCGTGGTCTCCACTCTCAGTCTCGTACTGGATGTTGTAGGCCCTTGCGAAGTTCTGGCGGTAATTGTGCATGGTGCCTATCTGGAGCGTCCTGCCGTCGGGCATCATGACCTCGGCTCCGAGGGAGTAGTAGGCACCGGGGAACTTGTCCCAGTCGGGGCGCTTGGAGACTATGTATGGCAGGGCCAAGAACTTTGCAAGCCTGTCAAATATCTCAAGATCCTCCTTTATCTGCCTCTCCGCGTCCTCGTAGCTGTCGTGAGCGGTGTGCGACTCAAAAAAGCGGCTTATTTCTCTGACCCTGATCAGAGGCCTCGTGTGCTTGGTCTCGTAGCGGTAAACGTTCACTATCTGGTAGATTTTGAAGGGCAAATCCGCGTGGGAGCGGATCCACAGGGAGAACATCGAGTACATAGCCGTCTCGCTCGTTGGCCTCAGGATGAGCCTGACGTCGAGGGGGTCGTGGCCTGCGTGGGTTACCCAAAACACCTCTCCCTCGAAGCCTGCTATGTGCTCGGCCTCCTTCTGGAACTCGGTCTCAGGGATGAGCGCCGGGAACAGAACCTCGTTGTGCCCGGTCCTCTCCATCTCGGAGTGTATGAACCTCTCGATGTTTCTCATGATTTTCAGCCCATACGGGAGCCAGATGTTCATCCCCTTGACCGGATAGCGCTTGTCCTGGATTCCAGCCGTCTCAATCAGCTCGTTGTACCACTCACTGAACTCCTCGCTCCACTTCTTCCTCTCCACCTTACCCATCTACACCACCTAAAGGGAGAAACCGGAAAAGTTTTTAAGTTTTCCCGGTGGCGGCTCGGCTTTTTGACGAATCCCATGCAAAAACCTTATTAGGGTCGTTTCGATAAGCATCTTAAGGTGATACCATGAGGCCGAAGGTGGCCGTTCTCTTTAAGATGAAGAGCAAGCCCGTTGAGGAGCTCAGGAAATATGCGGACGTCGAGTTTGTCCTGTATCCAAGCGTGGAGGAGCTCAGGGAGAGGATAGGAGAGTTTGATGGCGTAATAATCTCCCCGTTGAACAGGTTTCCACGCGAGGTCATCGAGAGAGCCGGGAGGCTTAAGGTCATCAGCTGTCATTCCGCCGGCTACGACCACGTTGACGTTAAGGCCGCAACCGAGAGGGGGATATACGTCACCAAGGTATCCGGCGTCCTGAGCGAGGCCGTTGCGGAGTTTGCCATCGGCCTGGCCATAGCACTCCTCAGGAAGATAGCCTACACCGACAAACTCATCCGCTCCGGGAAGTGGGAGAGCCATGCCGTGATATGGAGCAGCTTCAAGGACATAGAGACCGTCTACGGCAAGAAGGTCGGAATCCTCGGCATGGGCGCCATCGGGAAGGCCATAGCAAGGAGAATGAAGGCCATGGGGACGGAGATACTCTACTGGTCCCGCTCCCGGAAGCCCGATATCGAACAGGAAGTTGGGGCCAGGTACATGCCGCTCGAAGACGTCCTGAGGAAGAGCGACATCGTTATACTCGCCCTCCCGGCAACGCCCGAGACCTACCACATAATCAACAAGGAAAGGATCGAACTCCTTGAAGGCAAGTACCTGGTGAACATAGGGCGCGGCACGCTGGTGGACGAGAAAGCTATTGTCAAGGCCATCGAAGAGGGCAAACTCAAGGGCTACGCAACGGACGTCTTTGAGAATGAGCCAGTACAGAAGCACGAGCTGTTTAAGTACGAGTGGGAGACAGTTCTGACCCCCCATCACGCCGGCCTTTCGAGGGAGGCCATGGAGGACATGGGCTTCCAGGCCGTTAGGAATCTCCTCGCGGTTCTCCGCGGGGAAGTCCCGGAAACGCTCGTGAACCGCGAGGTGGTTGAGATACGCTCCCCAGAGGAGGTTAAGATGCTTTGAGGTGGTTGTGATGCTTGTCGAGGAGCTGAGGGAAATAACCGGGATCCCCGGTATTTCGGGCTATGAGGAGAGGATACGGGAAAAGATAGCCGAGTGGGTTGAACCCTACGCCGACTACACGGTCGACACGATTGGAAACCTCGTCGTCGAGCTCGGCGAGGGCGAGCTTAAGGGGGTCTTCATGGCCCACATGGACGAGATAGGCCTTCTGATAACAGGTGTAAGGCCGGACGGAAGGCTCACCTTCAGGAAAATCGGTGGAATAGACGACAGGCTCCTCTACGGAAGACATCTCGACGTCATAACCGAGAACGGAAAGCTCGACGGCGTCATTGGAGCGCTTCCGGTGCACCTCAACCTCGAAAGGAAGTTCGACACGGTTCCATGGAGCAGGCTGGTCATAGACATAGGTGCCGAGAGCAGGGAGGAGGCGGAAGCGCTTGGGGTCAAGGTGCTGGACTACGCGGTCTTTAAGAAGCACTTCGCGGTTCTCAACAACCGCTACATCTCGACCCGTTCTCTGGATGACCGCTTTGGGGTTGTCGCCCTCGTGGAGGCGATCAAGGACCTCGTTGACCACGACCTGGAGGGGAAGTGGATCTTCGCCTTCACCGTGCAGGAGGAGATAGGCCTCAAGGGAGCAAAGTTCCTGGCCGAGCATTACACTCCAAAGTACGCCTTTGCCATCGACTCCTTTGCCTGCTGCGGGGACATAACCGGCGATGTGAGGCTCGGCGGTGGCGCTGTGATAAGGGCCGTTGACAACTCCGCGATCTACACGAGGAAGCTGGCCAGAAAGGTTGCCGAGATAGCGTCCAGGAACGAGATTCCCCTCCAGATAGGCGTCACAGGCGGCGGGACGGACGCCTCGGTGTTCCAGCATAAGAGTGAGGTCATGGCCCTGAGCGTCCCGATAAGGTACCTCCACAGCGAGGTCGAGACCCTCCACCTGGCTGACCTTGAGGCGCTGATAAAGCTTATAGAAGCGATAGCGTTTGAACTGTAAAGCTTAAATATTCCTGATGCATATGTGGGATTGGTGGGAAAAGTGGGACTGACTAAGGTCGACACCAAAGGCAGGGTGGTCATTCCGAAGGATATCAGAAAAAGGATGGGCATAAAGCCCGGAGAAGAGTTCCTGATAACTGAGATAGATGGGGATACGATAGTCATGAAACGCTTCGACGTCAGGAAGATGCTTGAAGAAATGATAAAGAACGCCAAAGGCATCAATCTCGACGAACTAAAGGAAGAAACCGAGAAAGAGGGGAATAGGGTTGCGAAAGAGCTCTATGGCCTCTAAATTTCTCCTGGACACCAACGTCTTTATAGTTGCAGTGAAAAAGGGCTGGACGGACACCACAGAGCTCCTGCTCCATATTTTATCCGATGATAAATACGGGGTTATTGGAAACGATGTCCTGCTGGCCGAGTATCGGAAATATGCGGAGAGGCTCAATTCCTGGAATTTCTACGAGTTCCTGAGGCTCAGAATGGAAATAGTTAATCCCAGCCGAGAAGAGGTGCTTCGTCTCCTTCCCTACTTTCCTCCCACTCAGATCGCTGATGCGGTGCACGTGGCCACCTGTCTGAAAACGGGGGCGGTATTGATAACCAATGATAGGCATTTTGAGAAGGTGGCCGAAGAAGGTCTGATTGAAGTGTGGAGCATAAGCGAAGCAATACGAAGGATTCTGAGGAGGTGATTGAGTGCTGAAATATCTAGGCTACTTCGCGGTCGGAGTATTCATCGGCATCCTTGCGGCCCTCTTTGGTCTCGGGGGTGGATTCCTGATAGTCCCCACGCTCAACTTCCTCGGCGTCGAGATACACCACGCCGTCGGAACGTCGAGCGCCGCTGTGGTTTTTACCTCCCTCAGCTCGGCCATAGCTTACTCAAGGCAGAGGAGGATACACTACAAGGTCGGCCTTCTGCTGGCCTCAACTGCCGTAGTCGGTGCCTACATCGGCGCGTGGCTGACTTCCTTTATAAGCGCCGCCCAGCTGAAGGTCATCTTCGGTCTCGCCCTTGTGGTAGTCGCCGTCAGGATATACCGCAAGAAAACCGCAGAGCCGAGCGAGGTTAAGCTTGAAGAAGTGCAGGTCAACTACAAGCTGGTGCCGGTCGGCGGCTTCTTCGCCGGAATCGCCAGCGGTCTGCTCGGCGTCGGCGGCGGAATAATCAACGTGCCCTTCCTGACCTACCTCGGTCTGCCCATACACTACGCGGTGGCAACCTCCAGCTTTGCGATAGTCTTCACCGCGACCGCTGGAGCGCTCAAGCACTACGCCATGGGCAACGTTGAGACCCAGTGGCTGGTACTCCTCGTGCCGGGCCTCATAATCGGCGCCCAGCTCGGTGCGAGAATAGCCAAGAGAACCAAGGCAGCGTCGCTTAAGAAGGCCTTCGCAGTGGTCATGGCCCTCTTGGCTCTGAGGATGATACTGAAGGGTCTCGGCCTTCCGATTCCGTGAGCCCTTCTCTCCTTCTTTCTTTTAGATAAGCCGCCCCAAGTAGGAGAGTCAGGGCTATCATGACCACCCACGCGATCACCAGGGGCCTGTCGTAGGGATAGTACAGTTCGCCCGTGAGCGCGTAGGGCAGGGAAACGGGCAGCAGCAGGAGGCTGAGAACCAGTCCGATGAATCCTCCCACCAGGAACATCAGGACGTTCCCGGTACCGTAGCCCATTTCGCCCCCGAGGGCAAGCTCGGCACGGTAGCCGATTAAGGCTGTTAGGATGAGGACGCCTCCAGCCAGAATAGGGTTCAAAAGACTCAGCTCTCCATTTCTCCACCCATACAGGCCGTAAGCGAGCACCAGCACCAATCCCGCCCCGGCACAGCCCATCCAGGCAGAGAGGTCTTTGTAGAATCCATACGGGGCGTCCCAGTTGGCAAAGGCTATTGCACCTGGCTGGGTGAGGACAAAAACAAGGAGCACCAGGAACCAGAACCTCAGCTCCAATGCCTTCACGCAACCACCGGAGAATTTTTAACGCTCCACCTGAAAAGAGTTTCCATGCTGGAGTACCTCGCGGACTTCCTCCTGGGTCTTGGCATCGGTCTAATAGCCGGCCTCTTCGGGGTCGGTGGGGGGTTTCTCATCGTTCCGGCCCTCACCATACTGGGCCTTCCCATACACGTGGCCATCGGAACTAGTCTAGCGTGCATAGTTCTCAGTTCTCTCTCAGCCGCGGTTACCCATATAAGGCGGGGAACAGTTCTCTACCGTGTTGTTGCCATTAAGGAAGTGTTCTCGGTCCCTGCCGCCTTAATGGGTGCGTACGCTTCCTCACTGCTCCCGGAGGATGCTCTCAAGGCCATATTTATACTGCTCCTCCTGTACCTCTCGTTTAAAATGTGGAGGGACGAAACCGCCGCCGACCTTGGGGGAGGGGAACTCAAAACCCTCCGGATTTCGGCAGTGGGGATTCTCTCCGGGTTGATCTCCGGACTGCTGGGAATCAGCGGGGGCATTTTAAACGTCCCTCTCTTCCATGCCTACGTCAGGATTCCCATGAAATACGCCGTTGGGACCTCAAGTCTCGCCCTTTTCTTCACCGCCCTCGCAGCCTCTTTCGGTCACTACCGCCTCGGGCAGGTCGATATACACACGGCTCTTCTTCTTGCACCTGGCCTTCTTGTGGGGGCCAGAATCGGTGCCCTTCTGGTCCACAGAGCCCACCCCAGGCACCTTCGGAAGGCATTTTCCGTTATATTGGTGGCCGTAGCACTCAGAATGCTCCTTTAGGGCACATATTTATTAACACCTCACCGAATACGGCACTTGAGGAACTTGACTGTGGATTTCGGGGGGACGTGCCGAGCATTGCCGTGGGTGGATGCAGAAATCGGGACACGGAGTTTAATCCTTCATTCAAACCTGCGAACAGGAGATATGCCTTACAGACAGCCTATTTGGGCTGGTTGAAAAGAATGGAACGCTCTGAAACGTTCGTTCCGTCGGAGTCCTCAAATACGTTAAGTGCCTAGCCTTCATAGGTGATGCCCATGAAGGGTATGAAGGGTTTTGCACTGGCCCTGGCAGCCTTGCTACTTGGTAGCATAATACCGCTGGGCCTGGCTGAGAGCAACAGCACCACCGGGTCGTACACCGGAGTTCTCGACAACAGCACCAGAGAGATGGTGATAGCGGGTCAGCTGATCGACCAGCTTCAGAGGCTTAGCAAGTTCGCCGAGGACAAGATAGAGCCCATAAAGGACAAGCTGCCCGAGAACTCCACGATACTCACCCACTACGAGCTCGCAGAGGACTACAAGGAAAAAGCGGTGAGTGAGTACGAGGCGGGCGACTACTACAACTCGATACTGGACAGCCTTACGGCCATGCACCACTACAAGGTTGCCCTCTCAGCGCTTAAGGAGGCCAAAGAGAAGGTACAGGACGTCAGAGAGCGCATCAAAATGGAAATCGAGCGCATGACGGAGTACTTCAGGTTCGTTGAAAAGACAATCAGGCTGGCGGAGAACCAGGGAATAGACGTGGGCAACCTGACCGCGCTCTACAACGAGACCAGAGATGCCTACAAAGTTGTGCTCGATGACCTTAAGGCCGGGGACTACGAAAAGGCGAAGGCAGACTATGAAGTCGCCAAGGAGAAGAAAGCCCTCCTCGACGAGGAGCTGAGGAAGGTCCGCGAGGAGCTGGCCTACGCAAACGCCGAGGAGATCGTCAAAGACTTCCTGATCAAGGGCGAGAAGAGTATGGAAATAGCCCAGAAGGCGATTGAAGTCGGGGAACAGAACGGTTACAACGTGACGGAGCTCCAGGAGAGGCTCAATGCTTTCTCGGAGGTTTACAGTCAGGTCAAGGCCCTCGCTGACGAGGGTAAATGGGAGGACGCCCTGACAGTCATGAAGGATAACAGGGAAACCATAGTTGAGTTCCACAACGCCGTTGAGTTCGTGCTCAGGAAGGTTCGTGAGAGGGAGCTCGATGAAAAGCTGAAGGACGTTCGCGCTTTCCTCAGGGAGATGAACGACAGGATTCAGAAGGATGCAAAGGCTCTCAGGGAGCTCAAGAGCAGGGGCGTTGACACCACCAGGGCGGAGGTTCGGCTGAAGGTGGCCGCCCAGGAGCTCAGGATAGGCGTCGAGCTCCTCAAAGCAAAGAAGCCCCTCCAGGCCAAGGCGCACTTCGCCATAGCGCTGGACATGCTCCACAAGGTCGATGAGTTTATACTCGCCCACTCCTGACCTTTCCTTTTTCATTGCGGAGGGATGCTTAAATGAGACTCAGATGTGTCCCAATCATAATGATGATAACGCTCATCCTCCTGCAGGGGGTTAGTGCGTATACCATCTCATCCCTGGTTCTGACGGTCTACAATGACGGTTACGTCAGGGTTGAATATGAGATACTGCCCGCGGAGTATTCCTCTCAGATTGAACTCCCCCTCCTCGGCGACCATTACGAGAACGTTATCGTCGAGGACGGGAACGGAAATCCCCTTAACTTCAGGCTTGAGAACGGAAGCCTCCTCATATATTCCGGAGACGCCGGCATGGTCAGGGTCTCCTACTATACCCCGGACCTGACCGCAAAGGAGGGTGTGGTGTGGACGCTTCACGTCGCGACCAACGATTCCTTCACTGTGGTGCTGCCCGGGAATGCCATAGTGGTCGACCTGAGCGACATACCCCTCGAAATAGCCGGAAACTCGATAACCATGCCCCCCGGAAACCAGAGCGTCTCCTACACATTCAACGGCAGGGGAGCCGGCAGTGAAGGTGGGACGGGGAGTTCTACGTACCTGCCAATCCTGGCCGGTCTTGGAGTGATCGGAGGTCTAGCCTACGTGCTCTGGAGGATAAAAAGCGGGGGAAAATCAATGCCCACCCGCGAGGAGTTCCGGGCCAGGCTTGAGAACCTCGACCTCAACGAGGAGGAGAAGCGCGCATTGCTCTACATCTTCTATAAGGGCGGGAAGGCAAGCCAGGCGGAGGTCCGTGAAGCGGTAGGCCTGCCAAAAACCACCGCATGGAGGATGTTCAAGAGGCTTGAGAGGAAGGGGCTGGTAAGGATACTGAAGGGGAAGAAGGAAAACTGGGTGGAACTTAGATTTTAGGGCTGATGAAGAGGGGGAAGCCCTTCAACGTTCTCCTTCCTCTTTCTGAATGCTTTTTTTATGAAAGAGAAACCCGGAGAAACGTTTTGAAACGGGAAAAGTCCGGCGGGTTCCTAATATACGTGTGGAGCCTACCCACCATCAGGTGAGAGCCATGAAGATGAGTATGAAAACACTGCTGGTGCTCTTCATAGGAGCACTGATACCGCTCAGCACCGCTGCGTGGGCGGCCAGCGTAAACGCCACGGCAACCAACACGACCGCGGTGAGCAACCAGACCCTACCGGTCAACGCCACGAACGTAACCAACACCACCCCGGTCAACATGACCAACGCCACCAATACGACGAACATGAGCGGCGTTCAGGCGTACAACCTTCTTGTGATACTTGATAAGGTCGCCAACTACACCGCCGGCCTGATAGCCGAGCTCAACGCGAGCAACGTCACGATTTCCAACTACACCCTCGACCTCTACTACCGGGCCGAGGCAACCCGCGCTCAGGCGTGGGAGCTTTACAACGCGGGCAACTACAGCGAGAGCATAAACGCCTCTATGAACGCCCTCTACCTCTACAAGGAGGTCATCGAGGAGCTTACCGACTACTACGAGGAACACAAGGAGAAGAAAATGGAGGAAGAGCACGATTACTATGAGACAATAATGGACGCCAAGGAGGAGCTGCACCGGGCCGCGGAGTACTTCCCGTACGTTGAGAAGGTCATAGAAGAAGCCAAAGCGGAGGGCCTCAACGTTACCTACGTCATGGAGCTCTACAACGAGACCAAGGCCGCCTATATGGTCGTTGCCCAGGACCTCGCCAGCGGCAACATCACCGCCCTCAAGGCAGACCTTGAGTACGCGGAGGAGCTCATGGACAAGCTTGAAGATGCCGTTGAGGAACTCCAGGAGCAGATCGTTACAGCCAAGGCCGATGAGATCAGCCAGGCCTTCATGGAGAAGCTCCAGGAGCAGATGAAGCTCATGCAGGAGCTAATGGCCATGCTCGGGAACTCAACTATCAACGCCACATACCTCCAGGAGAACCTGATGGAGCTCCAGACCATGTACGAGGGGTTCAACGCCCTCGTTGAGAGCGGCCAGTATGAGGAAGCCCTCGACATGCTCCACGACATCAACGAGGAGCTGAAGGAAATAATGGAGGACACCAAGGAGATAGAGAAGGAGTACAAGGAGGAGAAAGAGCACAAGGAGAAGGAGCATGAGGACGAATACGAGGAGGACCACAAGGAAAAAGACGATCACAAGGACGAATACACCAGCGATGAGAGCGAAGATGACCAGAATGGGGACTATGAGGAGCAGGATTCCCACGATGAGGACAACGGCCAGCATGAGGACTCCGAGGACGACAGCTGGAGCGAGGAACACAGCGGCGAGGACGACTCGGAGGACGAAGGGTGAACCTCCCCTTCTAATATCTTTTTAAGGAGGATTTCTTAATTTCTGGAGGTGCTGGGATGAGGAGCAAAGCAGCGATGGTGCTCGTAATTGCGCTCATGATCCTGCCCCTCGTAAGCGGGCAGTATTCGGTCGAGTCTCTGGGTCTCACGGTCTATTCCGACGGGTACGTTAAGGTAGTTGAGGTTATCGTCCCCGAGAACTACACCGTTAGCTTTTCAGTCCCCCTTCTCGCAACCAACGTTGAGGGGCTGACCGTTATCGATGAAAATGGAAAACCCCTGCCGTACGAGATAAACGGCTCCGTCCTTACCGTGTACTTTGAAAACGCCACGGGCGTTAAAATAACCTATTACACCCCCGACCTGACCGCGAAAAATGGTGCCATATGGAGCCTCAGTTTCAGCTCAGCCGTCCCCGTTAAAATCACGTTTCCGGATAACGCTGTCATAGTTGACCTTACAGACATACCCCTTGAGATAAACGGGAACTCCATACTAATGCCCTCCGGAAACCAGACGGTCTCCTACGTCATCCAGTACCGGCCACCAGAAACAGAGGTCCCAACCTCCGGAACGACCACTGAACTTTCCAATTCGACGGCGCCCTCCAACCCGGTCTCCCCATCCCAAACCCCGACCACTCCGGCTGGAGGCTCCACAAACTGGACGACAATTGGCATACTGGCCCTCCTCGCACTGGCCGCCGGTGGGGGCTTCCTCTACATGAAGCGCGGGGAGGAAGAGGGAGGAGCCCTTGGCATCAGCAGGGAGGACTTCGAGAGACGCCTCAAGGAGTACGAACTGACAAAGGACGAGGAGAAGGCCCTGCTCTACCTGTTCGACAGGGGCGGGAGGGCCAAGCAGGCCGAGGTAAGGGAGATGCTGGGCATTCCAAAGACGACCGCCTGGAGGATGTTCCAGCGCCTTGAGAAGCAGGGGCTGGTGAGGGTCTACAAGAAGAAGAGAGAGAACTGGGTGGAGTTGAGGCTTTAGATGGGTCTTTGTTCGAGACTTCCATTTAATTTCAATCTTTCTGAGGGGGGATAACTCCTCTGAAATCCTCCAAGTCCCAAGCAAAGTAGCCCTTATCCCTAAGACTGTCTTTCCTCTCGATGCCCTTTGCCACTATCCCATAGTTCTCTTCCCATCCATCCAAACCAACAAGCCCGGCCTTCTTTTCCAAGTTCTTCAGAATTCCTCCGGCTTCCCTTTCTTTAAGGTTCTTCCACTTGACCTCAACGAACAGCGCTTTCTTATTCCTTTCGTCGAGTGCAAGGAGGTCAATTTCCTCGTTTTTTCTCCACCAGCGGCCGATTTTGGTGGGATGTAGCGGAAGCTTTCTCCCCCTGTAAAGTTCGATGAGGAATTCCCTCGCCACGTCCTCAAAAACGTCCCCCAGGTAATGGTTGTACCCCTCAATGAACTCGTCCCAGAAGTTGA
Source organism: Thermococcus sp. (assembly GCF_015521605.1). NCBI lineage: Archaea > Methanobacteriati > Methanobacteriota > Thermococci > Thermococcales > Thermococcaceae > Thermococcus > Thermococcus sp. Next base: position 29,395 of record NZ_WANV01000020.1, on the reverse strand, counting down.
AGTTCTCAAACTCTACCTCATTCCGGTAACGCTCAACAAAGCGGAAGTAGAAGGCCAGATAGTTGTCATCAATCTTGTACAGAGTGTTTTTTGTCTTCGGCTTTGCCGTTACAGGGATTTCTCGTCTAAGGAAGCCGAGTCTCTCAAGAACTTCGACGTATTTGAAGAGGTTCGAGCGTGGTATTCCAGTGTGGGTGCTTATCTCGTTGAATCTCCGCTTTCCCTCGGCGACCGCCTTGAGGATGAGCTTGTAAACCCTCGGCTCCCTCAGCTCGCTCGACATAAGGAAGTCCGCCTCAGCGTAGAGAAAGCCCCTCTTGTCAAAGGCCAGTCTCTTCACGTCCTCAAACCTCTTAAAGAGCTCCAGATAAGCTGGAATTCCACCGGTTATCCCGTATATCCTGACCGCCTCTTCAATATCCACCCCCAGGAATTTCCATGAGTCGAAGAATCCTAACGGAGAGAGTTTTATCTGGCCGTCTCTCCTGCCGTAGAGGGGGCTCTTCTGGCTCAGGACGTGCTCCTCCATCATGCCAACGGAGGAACCGACGAGGATTAGGTGGAGGCTGGATGCCCTCACTATCTCATCCACTATGTACTGGAACTCGCTGAGAACCCTTTTGTCGGACTGGATGAGGTATGGGAACTCGTCTATAACGACTACTATCTTTTCCTTCTCCGATAGATACTTGAAAACGTCGGAAAAGCTTGAAAACGATGTCTCGCTTAGAAAAGTGGAGGGAAACCTCTCAAGCACCGTCCTTGAAAACTCCCTCAGATTGTCAGAGTAGGTGCTGTTCCGGGCGAGGTAGTAAACGGAGGGTTTATTGGCTATAAACTCCTTGAGCAGTCTTGTTTTGCCGACTCTCCTCCTCCCGTAAACGGGGAGGAACGAATTTTCCTTCCCCCAGAGCCTTTGGAGGAACTCAAGTTCCCGCTCCCTGTCAATGAAAGTTATTGACATGGTATAATACTTGGTCTATAACTTTTTAAGAATTTCGCTGAGTCTAGCTTTTACGACTCTAGGGCCCTAAGTTTATCAATGAGCCCTGCAACTTTTCAAGAGCTTTTTCACAACCCTACAGAACCACTGGGGAATGCAAAAACGAGAATGGAAAGAAAAGCCTCACCTTATCCTTGCACCCAGCTTTATTTCTTTGTCCGGCATGAGCAAAGCGACGTTCTCGCCGTCGTCGGCCGCCAAAAGCATCCCCTGGCTCTCAACGCCGCGGAGCTTCTTGGGTTCAAGGTTCGCTATGATGACGACGTAGTGGTTCAGCAGCTCTTCCGGCTTGTAGTACTTCTTCAGCCCGGCGACGAGCTGTCTGACCTCGTCCCCGAGGTCGACCTTCACCACGTAGAGCCTGTCGGCGTTGGGGTGGTCACTGACCTCGATTATCTTCCCAACCCTAAGATCAAGCTTCAGGAAGTCATCAAAGCTTATGTACTCCATGCCCTCACCACCTTTCTCCTTTTTCTTTGCCTTTTCCTTCTTCGAGGCCTTTCCGGGCTTTTCGGATTTGGCCCCGATTTCCTCCCCGTAGATGCTCTTAAGGATTGCCATCGCCTCTTCCTGTTTGGCATCTCCAAAGCGCTCGAGTGCAACCTTCACTACATCATCCCGCCTGTAGTACTTGTCAAGGAGCAGCCTGGCGCTCTTGGGATTGCCCCGGGCTATGTAGTTCACGATGAAGTAGATGATGTCCCCGTCGGTCACCTTCTTGAACATTGGGCTGGCCTTTCTAACGCGGTGGCCAGCAGGAAGCTCGGTGAACTCCCACCGCTTGAGCTCTTCAAGGTTGAGTAGGTGCCATATCTTCTCGCTCGCATCGGGGAGGAACGGCTCAAGGAGTACTCCAAGGGCCTTGACTATCTGGAGGGAGATGTTCACGGTGGTCGCGGTCCTTACGCGGTCGGTCTTGGCGGTCTTCCACGGCTTCTGGTAGTCAAAGTAGCGGTTGCCGAAGATGGCGAGCTCCATAACGCGCTTGAGGGCGTCCTTGAACTTGTACTGGGCTATCAGCTTTCCTGTGTCCTCAAAGGCCCTCTCAATTTCCTCAAAGGCCTGCCTGTCGAGGTCGTCGAGTTCGCCCCTCTCCGGAACTATGCCGTCGAAGTAGCGGTTGGCGAAGGTGAGTGCGCGGTGCACGAAGTTGCCGAGGTTGTTTACAAGCTCCTCGTTTATCTTGCTCTTGAAGTCCGCGAAGCTGAAGTCGCTGTCGCGAGTCTCGGGCATTATCGCGGTGAGGTAGTAGCGGAGGTAGTCGGCCGGGAAGGCGTTGAGGAACTCGTGAACCCATATGGCCCAGTTCCTGCTGGTGGAGAACTTCTTGCCCTCAAGGTTCAGGTACTCATTGGCGGGGATGTCGTAGGGGAGAAGCCACTCCGCCTCGACTTCCTCATCTTTGTACCTGCCGTAGGCCATCAGGAAGGCCGGCCAGAATATGGCGTGGAAGGGCACGTTGTCCTTGCCTATGAAGTGGATGACCCTGGTTTGCCCGTCGAGGTTGAGCCAGAACTTCTTCCACTCGTTCTCCCTTCCCTCTTTCTTCAGGTGCTCGATGGTGATGCTGATGTAGCCTATGGGTGCCTCGAACCATACGTAGAGCACCTTTCCTTTGATGTCCTCGTCGTCGAGCGGGACTGGGATTCCCCAGTCGAGGTCGCGCGTTATGGCCCTCTCTTCGAGGCCCTCCCGTATCCAGCCGAGAACGGTGTTTCTGACGTTCGGCTTCCAGTGTTTCTGGCCTTCCACCCACTCCTTCAGCCGCTCTTCGAAGTCCTGCATCCGGATGTAGTAGTGGGCAGAGTCCTTTGTGGTGATTGGATTACCGCACAGGTTGCAGCGCGGGTTTATGAGTATCTCGGGAGTCAGCGGGTGGCCGCAGACCTCACACTGGTCGCCGCGCTGGTTTTCGGCGCCGCAGTAGGGACAGGTTCCTATCACAAACCTGTCCGGGAGAAACATCTTGTCGTGCTCGCAGTAGGCCTGCTTGGTGACCTTCTTGACGAGATGCCCGTTTTCGAGTGCCTTGAGGAAGAACTCCTGGCTTATCCGGTAGTGAACCGGCAGTTCAGTCCTCCCGAAGTAGTCGAAGCTTATCTTGGCCCTCTCGAAGGTCGTCTTTATGTGCTCGTGGAACTCGTCGACTATCTCCCTGGCGCTCCTGTTCTCCTTGAGCGCGCGGAAGGTTATCGGCGTCCCGTGCTCGTCGGTTCCGCAGATGAAAAGCACTTCCTCGCCCCTGAGCCTGAGGTAGCGGACGAATATATCCGCCGGCAGGTAAGCTCCGGCGAGGTGTCCCGCGTGAATCGGCCCGTTAGCGTAAGGGAGTGCCGATGTGACCATATACCTGACCATTTTAACCACCGTCCGCCAATGGTTCTGCTCCCTTATAAGGACTTCGCGTTAAAAGAATTACGGTGGGTTATTAAGTAGGGAAGAAAATATGCAGGGTTTGATATATCAGAGCAGAACCACATTGAGGCCGAGCTCTCTGGCGATCTCTCCTTGCTTTTCGTCGCAGGTAACCAGGGGCGCGTTAAGTGCCTTCGCCTGAGCTATGAAGAGGGCATCGTAAACCGTAATCCCTTTTTCGAGGGCGATCCTGAAGGCCTCACCGAGGTACTTCGCGTTATCTTCCACTTTGAGGGCGCCACTTTCCACGAGTTCCATAACTCCCTCAAAGAGCTCCTCCGCCTTTTCTTTCTCAATCGTCTCCATCTTTACCGCGTGCTTCCAGAGGACGTTGGCAGTCTCAATGAGGAGCAACTCGACGGTAATGGGCTCTTCCTCGGGCTGGAGATAGGGGATCACTTCCTCCCAGCCCTCTTCCTTGAGGAGGAACTTTGAGAATGCCGAGGTGTCAATGACTCTCACGGTCATCCCTCACGAGCCGCTTTGAGGTGCCCTTGGGGACACCGGGAAGGGACTCAACGAGATTGAGGAGCCTCTCAAAGGCCTCCCTTTTTCTCTCCTCCTCTATGCGCCCGGCTATGAACTCCCTTATCTCGGCACTCCAGTTTACCTTTCCCCTATACTTCTCCATCTCCCTCTTGAGCTCCTCGGGAATCCGGACGGTCACAACGGCCGAGCCCATGTAGTTCACCATGATGGTCTTTTGTATTACATGATTTAAGGTTTTCGTATGACGTTCTCTGGGTTAAACAAAAGACTCGGAGGGTTTCTCATGGCTGCCCGTCTTCGGGTCAAGTGGTCAGAGAACGGAAAGGGTTAAGAGGTTTGATGAGAAGTTCCCATCATGGGAGAAGTTGAGATCGTGATAAAGGTGCCCGAAGGTGTTGATCCCGAGGCTATCGTCGCAAAGGCGAAGGCATTAGCGGAGTGGGAGCGAATACTCAAGGCGGCGGAGAAGAGAAAGAGGGAACTAGCGCTCCAAATGGCCGAAAAGCTGAAGGGGAAGGCTGAAGAATTCGAAGAACTGGTGGCGGAGGGGTACTTGGTTGATATACGTTGACGCAAACATCATCTATAATGCCCTTGTGGAAACCGAGCTTACTGATTATGCCCTCAAGGCATTGAAATTCGAGGGGAAAGTTACCTCGTGGACTGCAATAAACGAGGTGGTTTACACGCTGTTCAGGAAAATGGCTGAAAAAGAGGGCTTCAGGACGATATACTCCATCAAGGAAATGCCCAGAGACCTACGGAAGGGATTACTTGACAAGGCCTACCTGACGGTGGAGAGATTTCTTCTGGAGAAAGGGATAACCTCCATTCCCGAACCGCATAACGAGTACGTGGCGCACCAGATTTCCGTTGAGTATGGACTGTTGCCAGCTGATGCCATGATACTCGCCACTGCATTGAGTCACGGAATAGACAAGATCGCCACGCTGGACAGGGACTTTAAAGCGGCAAAGGGAATAATCACGCTCCTGCCAAAGGAGTACTGGGGAGTTTAGGGCTTTCCAAAGACATCCGAAAATCAGCGCTACCTCTCCAGTGTCTTCACTCGTGCCGTTTCAAGGTGCGGCTTCAACTCCTCGTGCATCTTCTCCAGCACTTCTTTCTTGATCAGGTACTTGTCCTCCACTCCCCAGGCTCGCTTGTTCTCTATTAAATACTCCGGGTTCCCAAGGGTTCTTTCTATTGCCTCCTGGGTTCTGTCCAGTAAGTCCCTTTCCACTACCAGTATCGTTCTCGCGTCCAGATAGTCAATTTCACCCCTCTTGACCCTCTCCGCCAGCGCTTTAATATCCTCTAACATCCCTGCAGCATGCTCCCTCACCAATGGGACCATCTTCGGATCAATGTGTCTCTCCTCCAATGGTACTATCGTTCCCTTCATCCAGTTCTTCTCCACCAGTTCCGCCGCCTTCTCCGCCACGTGCTTCTTCGCCAGAACCTTCTCCCGGAGGTTCCTCAACTCTGCCGCTGGAACTCCACCGTATATCCGCGCCGGTGTTGACTCCTTCAACGCACGTATCTGGTTCTCCAACCACACCGCCGTCGCCAGCCGTGGAGCAACAACCTTCACCTGCTCCTCCGGCACCCCCTTCGCCCTTAGTTCTTCCTCCACCTGCTTCTGAACCTGCTTGAACTTGGTGGCTTGTATCTCTTCCGGCTTCTTCCCGCTGATCTCCGCCAGGAACTCTCTAAATTCCTCAAGTTCTGGCTCGATGTCCACACCATTTCTTTTGAGAATGTACAACGGATCTTCCGTTTCTTCAGCCAATGCTTGATACAGTGCATCCAGTCGCTCTTCGGAGGCATCTGCTACCAGTTTGTCAGCTATTTTTGCCGCTTTCTGGAACGCGATCACTAGCTTGTCTTTATCCTCCTCCTTTGCGGGGATTCCCCTATCCTTCGCGAATTGAATGATCAACTCTGCGAGCATTTCCGGATTACTCCTTAATTTTTCGAACTCATGCCCCTCAACGACGAGTCCGTCTAGCGCGTCTCCAACTGCGTGCCCAACGTGCTTGGATGTGCTCTTTGCTAGGTGAGACAGCGTCAGTGCCAGGAACGGATGGACAATGTGGATTTTTATTGCGTCTTTATGTTTCGCGCGTACCCCCCTTTTGTGGTGAGCGTGAGCTTCTATGCTCTTTATATATATATATATATACTTTTTGCCTTCTTTGCTTGGCAGGTGCTCTATATCCAAGATCTTGTACATCCTCCGAACGTCCTGTTCGGGGTCTGCGTTTGCGGCGAGTTCTGGCAGATTCTTAGTCATGCTTGCAATAAGCCATCCTATTTTTTTCACCTGTTCAACTGTCAGCCCGTACTTCCGGGCCAGTCGCCTGTATCTTTCCATGAGGTCCTCTTCCTTTTTCCTCCCGAATATAAACATCCCTATCATCTTGCACCCCTCATTGATACTACTTCTTCGTGGTTTATATCCTTTCATCTCATCCACGGGCACTCTGCTCCGTTCACGGAGATGCATGCTTCATTTGGCAGTGCTGGTCTGTCTATTGTGATCGTGGCTATCTGCTCTGGCTTTACTGCGACGTTCAGGTAATCTACATCTTCCGCTTGGCTCAACACGTATAGCGACGTGCTGGCGGCGGCAGCTATCATGCCGACGTGGCTGCAGATCGCACTTGGATTCTTCTTAAGGTTTTCGAGGTTTTCTTTGATGAGCTTCTGCAAATGAGATATTTTAGTGGGGTTTAACACAATGTCGATATTTTTCAAAGCCGCCCTTAGATCTTCGACGTCTTTTACATCATCAATTTCTTTTATTGCGTCATCTACGTTTCTCGCGAGGTCGTCGTCTCCCACAGCTTTTGCGATTTTCTTCAGCTCCTCTAATCCTGATTTTATTTGCTTCTTGTACTCCATTAGCTTTCCCGAGTCATCTCCGATAGACCCTAGGATTTTATCTGCGGTTTTACCTGTCAGTATTTCGACTCCTTCCGTCCCATGTGGTGTTTTAAGAGCGTCCTTGGCTAGCCTGTACACTGCCATGTCTTGCGCAAGGTTTCGGTACTTGTATATTGCAGTGCCGCCGAGTGCAAGGGCCGGGATTGCGGGGTAGTACTGTGGGCTCTCAAAGCCTGGGCTCATATATGTCGCAAGCGTTGTTGCTAATGTGCCCAAGCCGCATTCTATAAGCGGTCTTGTTCCAGCACCGGTTGCTGCCCGTACAGCGGCAGAAATGCCCCCTGTCGCGACAGTTGTTATGCCGTAGCATATGTATGAAGTTCCAAGACAGGACGTGAGAAATATTAATGGTACGTCTGATCCCTTCAACGCTCTGCTCAGCTCTGTCTTTTGGGCAACACCGTAGTCCGGCAGGCAGTCCTCCCCGTCGATGATCAGGTGCAGGTTGTACTGCTGGTATTCTTTCTTATCCTTCACGTAGCTCTCCGCGTCGCTGCAGATGGTCTTGGCATTCTCTGTTCCCTCAACCCACACCCTCGGCTCCTTTCCATTAAACTTTATCTCAAACGCACACTCCGTTGCATCGGAACTGCTCCTGGCGCAGAACGTGCTGTCCGTAACGGTCCAGTAGTATCCACCCACCTCTCCGCTTGCTTCTCCCTTCTCCCCGCCGATGGACTTCCTCTGACTGCACGGATCGCCGTTGTCGAGGGCAGCGGCGAGGACGGATCGTTTTACATCTTCCTTCAGGTCGTCCAAGTGGAAGTCAGGGCAAGTCAGTGCTTGGACGAGGCGGTCGAACTTCACCTTCAGCGGATACAGGCCGACGTCGTAGTAGAGTGGGGACAGTCCTGCGTAGTTTGGAGAAACCTTGATGCTCATGGAGATGCCGGTCATGCACTTATCGCTATTGGCTATCTTTACTTCCAGGTAGGGCTTGCTGAGTATATCCAGTTTCTTGTCACAGGTCTGTTCCAGGCAGTCCTTTGCATCCGCGCCGAAGATCTTCAGATCCTCTATGCACTCGGTCTCTCCGCCCACCACGATGTCCAGACGGTACTCTCCGCCGTCGATGTAGCCAGCTCCGCCCGGTGGGGCCAGTTTAATAACCGTCGTGGCACCCGGCGCCATGTACGCCTTGCCTCCACCGCGCTGTCCGGCGCTGAGGAGGTTCACCACGTGGACATGCTGGTAGGTCTCCCTCGCCTGGACCGTACTCAGGCCTTCCCCAGTCCATCTAATTCCATGAACGATGGCGGCCGAGGACATTGGGAGAGAATACGCGCAACTCTCTAAAATGCTTTCTGTTGGGAAATCGTGCATACTGCCCAATCCCTCACTTCCCCAGCGAGAGCTCCTTTGCCCTCACAATTATCGCGTTTTCGGGCAGCTCCACTTCACCGCGCGTTATTATCACAGCCCCGTCGTGGGTCGTCATCGTAACCTTCACCTTCTTGAAGCCACCGGTCTCGCCGACTATCACGAGGGGTTTCTCCTTCAGCTCAAGGAACTTTTTGAAGACCTCTGGCTCGACAAAGACGAGAACCCCACCGGCTATAACGCGGTTGGCATCGATGGCCATTCCGCAGCCCACAGGCACCACCCCAAAGGTTTAAGATGTTGGGACTGATTTGGTTTTCGGTGTGAAAGATGAAATCCCGCGTCGTCGAGAGGTTCAAGTTCGAGGCCGCCCATGCGGTCATCATAGACGGTAGACCTGAGGAGATCCACGGGCACACCTTTTGGCTTGAGGTTGCCGTTGAGGGCCCGCTGAGGGACGGCTACGTCATCGACTTCCTCCAGCTGAGGGCGATCGTTGAGGAGGTTATCAACAAGCTCGACCACAGGAACCTCAACGCCCTCTTTGAGAACCCAACGACGGAGAACATCGCCCTCTGGATAGCCCGGGAGGTGGAGAAAAGGCTCCCAGAAGGGGTCAAGCTCCACCGCCTGAGGCTCTGGGAGGGCGAGGAGAACGGGGTTGAGTTTGAGTTCTGAAAAATTCTTCTGAGAATTATTCTCGCGGGAATTTTTGTGAGCGCTCTCAGGCTTGACAGGGGTGCATCACAAAAGAAAACTTTTTTGGGAGTGTGGATCAACATTAGATGATGCCTATGCTGACCCTTGAGGAGATCGAAACCATCTTGAAAGCCCACCGGGGGGAGCTTGAGGAGAGGTTTGGGGTTAAAGAGATAGGGGTCTTCGGCTCCTACGTCCGCGGTGAGGCGACCGAGAAGAGTGATGTAGACATCCTAGTGGACTTCCACGAGGTCCCTTCTCTGCTGAAGTTCATCGAGCTTGAGGAATACCTTGAGGATCTCCTAGGTATCAAGGTTGACCTCGTCATGAAATCCGCCCTCAAGCCTAAGATTGGGGAGCACGTCAGGAGGGAGGTCATCTACGTATGAAGCGAACCCATGAGGATTACCTGAAAGATATACTGGACGCCATTGCGTCCATAGAGGAGTTTACTTATGGCATGGACTTTGAGGACTTCTCTAAGGACAGAAAAACCCAGTTTGCAGTCATCAGGGCACTTGAGATAATCGGGGAAGCGGCAAAGGCCATTCCGGAGGACTTTAAGAAAGAGCATCCTGAAGTCCCGTGGAAGGAAATGGCGAGGATGAGGGACAAGCTGATACACGCCTACTTCGGCGTTGATCTCCGTGTCGTGTGGAAAACACTAAAAGAAGACGTCCCGTTCCTGAAGAAAATCCTCTCTAATCTTTAGCCGTCCCCTGCGTGGGGCAGATCCGCCCTCACTCCCCCTACACTTTCCACCATGGCAACGCCGTTTTTAGAGCCGTTCAGGTCGATTTTTCCTGGTAGGAGGGACTTTACGGGGACTGCCTTCTCCATTTCCTTGGTTGGGAGCCAGTTTATCAGGTCGCCGTCTTCGACCTCAAGAACTCCCGTTATCCCAACGGGCCCTTCGATTATGTACTTTGCCGCTTTTTTTGGGGTGTAGAGCCGCCACTTCTTGGCGGTTCTGAAGTCAACGACCCTCCTTGATGAGTCAAGCCAGATGACGTCTATATCGTCCAGCATGAAGAACATGTGGATTGAGGCGTTGGCCTTTGTTTCAGCAGGCAGGACAAAGACCAGGGCGTAGTTGATGTTCCTGACCAGCATTAACCCCCTGAAGCGCTTAAAGAAAGTATCCGCCATCCTGACGGGCCCGTGCCAGACCCTGCCCTTGGTCTCGTTGATGAGCATAATGGAAGATAGAAATGCGGATTGATAAGTTTTTGGGAAATGGGAGAAAAATAGACAAACTCAGAGCTCGCCTTTTTTGGCTTTCTCCCCGAGCTCAAAGCCCTTGCGGAGCGCTCTCAGGTTTATCTCCTCAGTCCCCTTAGGCACAGCGTCCAAAACGGCTTTTTCTATAGCCTCTCTGCTCACAACCTCCGTCCACGCGGTGAGGATTCCCAGGGTGAGGATGTTCATGGTAAGGCTGAGGCCGGTGGTTTCCTCCGCTATCTCCGTGAGAGGAAGCGAGAGCACCTCAAGCTTCTCCTCAAACTCGAAATCCCTGTGGGGGACTAGATCCTCCTCGACTATTATCCTGGCGCCCTCCTTAACCGTGTGAAGGTACTTGTTGTAGGCCTCCTGGGAGAAGAAGACCGCACAGTCAGGCCTGAGGGTCTTGGGGTAGTCTATGGGCTCGTCGCTGATGACGACCTCGGCCTTGCTCGCCCCTCCCCTTGATTCCGGTCCATAGGCCTGCGTCTGCACTGCGTAGAGGTTCTCGTAAACCGCAGCGGCCCTTCCAAGGATAACGCTGGCGAGTATAACTCCCTGGCCGCCGAAGCCGCTGAAGAGTATCTCCCTCCTCATTCTTCCCACCCCATCATCTTCTTGGCGCGCTTCTTGTAGGCCTCGTACTCCCTGACGAGGCCGGGCCTGTCCCTGTCCACGAACTCACCGATGACTATCTTGCCCTCCAGCTCCTCCGGAGGCATCTTCTTGGCCTTTGTCAGAGGAACGGTTATCTTCTGGTACCAGCGGAGCAGCTCCGGGGCGGTCTTCATCCGGTTCCTCCTTCCGAAGCTGATCGGGCACGGGGAGAGGAACTCGACGAGCGTGAAGCCCTCCTTCTGGAGTGCCTTTTTGATGCTGTTGATGCCCTGCAGGTAGTTGAAGACGCTCCATCTGGCGACGTAGTTGGCTCCGGCTGAGACGGCCAGGTCAGCTATGTCAAAGGGGTTCTCAAACTGGCCGTAGGGGGCGGTTGTCCCGCGCAGACCCTTCAAGGCAGTCGGTGCAACCTGTCCTCCGGTCATTCCGTAGGTGAAGTTGTTGATGAGGATGACGGTAACGTCGAGGTTTCTCCTGATGGCGTGAATGAAGTGGTTTCCGCCTATTGCCGCGGCATCGCCGTCGCCCATGAAGGCGATTATCTTTAGGTTAGGGTTGGCGAGTTTTATGCCCGTTGCAAAGGCCAGAGCCCTTCCATGGGTCGTGTGGAGGCCGTCGAAGTTGACGAAGCCTGGCACACGGGAGGAACAGCCTATTCCACTGACCCAGACTATCTCGTCCGGGTTGAGGCCGAGGTCATCTATCGCGCGGAGCGTGTACTGGAGTGCCGACCCTATTCCACAGCCCGGACAGAATATCGTCGGGAGCATGTCCTTTCTCAGGTACTTGTCGCGAATCTCGTAAGCGGACTTCAGGTACATTCAGCCCACCACCCTCTCGACTATCTCCATCGGAGTGTGAACCTCGCCGCCTATCTTCGCTATCAGCTCGACCTCAGCTTTTCCGTTGGCACCTTCCTTGACGAGGTGGTAGAGCTGTCCGAGGTTCATCTCCGGGACGTATATTTTCCTCACGCGCTCTGCGAGCTCTTCGATCATGTCAAAGTCGAAGGGCCATATCGTGTTGAGCTTGAGCATGCCTGCCTTGACTCCCCTGTCCCTGAGTATCTTCACCGCTCTGACGGCGGAGCGCGAGACTATGCCCGTGCTGATTATTGCTATTTCAGCGTCGTCGAGCTCGAAGGTGTTGTAGGTTATTATGTCGGCCTTGTTGCGCTCCAGCTTCTCGATTATCCTCCTCACGAGCTTCTCGTGGACTTCCGCATCGACCGTCCTGGGTCTTCCGCGTTCGTCGTGGGTGAGGCCCGTGACGTAGGTGCGGTAACCCTTTCCGAATATAGGCATGGGCGGAACGCCGTCGCCGTGTATGTCCCCGAAGGGGTACTTGGCCTCCTCCTCGCCGGCCGGCAGCTTGCGGTCTATAATTTCTATCTCCCCGGGCTGGGGAATGTAAACGCGCTCGCGCATGTGGGCTATCTCGGCGTCGGTGAGAAGAACCACAGGAGTCCTGTACTTCTCGGCAAGGTTGAAGGCCCTTATGGTGAAGTCAAAGGCCTCCTGAACGGTTGAGGGACTGAGAACTACAAGCGAATGGTCGCCGTGCGTTCCCCAGATGGCCTGCATTATGTCGCCCTGGGCGGCAAGCGTCGGCTGGCCGGTGCTCGGCCCCCCGCGCTGGACGTCAACAACAACAACCGGGGTTTCCGTCATTATCGCGTAGCCGAGGTTTTCCATCATGAGGCTGAAGCCCGGGCCGCTCGTTGCAGTCATCGCCTTTGCACCCGCCCATGATGCACCTATTATGGCCGCCATGCTCGCCAGCTCGTCCTCCATCTGTATGCTTACGCCATCGACCAGCGGCATGTAGAGCGCCATCGCCTCGAATATCTCGCTCGCGGGTGTGATGGGGTAACCTGCGTAGAACCTGCAGCCGGCCAAAATTGCCGCCCTCGCTATTGCCTCATCGCCCTGAATGAAGTCGCTCTTACCAACCGGAAAGGGGTATCTCATCTGCATCCCTCCTCATAACCAACCCGGAAAGCTTTGATGTTTATCTCCTCCGTCCCCTTGGGAACCCTTCTCCTTATGGCCTCCTCGACGCTTTCCCTCTTTACGACTCCGGTCTTTGCCACGAGGTAGCCGAGGGCGACCATATTGACTGTGAGTGCCAGGCCGGTGCTCTCCTCGGCGAGCCTCGTGAAGGGAGCACCGACGTAGTCCCTATCGGGCTTGACGAGGTCTGTGTCTATAATCAGCAGCCCGTCCTCCCTGAGCTCATCCTTCACGGTGTCGTAGCCGAGCTGGGCGAGTGCGACGAGAACGTCCGCCTCGGTGACTATGACGTCGTAAATCGGCTCCTTCGATATTATGACGTCGGCTATCGAGTGGCCGCCCCTGCTGGCCGAGCTGTAGTCCTGGGTCTGGAGGACGTTCAGCCCCTCTATGGCGGCAGCCTCGCCGAGTATGACACCTGCGAGCACAACCCCCTGACCGCCTATGCCGGCGAACCTAATCTGCATGGCTCTCACTCCCCCTTAAGGCCGAAGTGCTCCTGGACTTCATCAATGAGCTTGTTAAGCTCCGTGGTGAACTCCGGTCTGGTTCTGTTTGCTATCTCCCCTATGACGAACTTTCCTTCCAGTTCCTCCGGGCTCATGTTCTTCGCCTTGCTGACGGGTATCGAGTTCTTCAAGAACCAGCGGAGCATCTCGGCCGGTTCCTTCATCCTGTTCCTCCTTCCGTACTGGACGGGACACTGCGAGATAACCTCGACGAGGGAGAAGCCCCTGACCTGGAGGGCTTTCTTTATGCTCTCTATGAGCTGGTAGACGTGCGCCGTTGTCCACCTGGCAACGTAGCTCGCCCCGGCGGCGGCAACGGTCTCCGAAATCTGGAGCGGGTGCTCTATGTTCCTGTATGGGCTGGTCGTGGTCTTCGCCCCGAAGGGAGTCGTCGGTGCGACCTGACCACCGGTCATTCCGTAGATGAAGTTGTTCACGAGGATGACCGTTATGTCGATGTTCCTCCTCGCGGCGTGGAGCAGGTGGTTTCCGCCTATGCTGGCCAAATCGCCATCGCCGCTTATGACGACGACCTTCTTATCAGGCAGTCCAACCTTGACGCCGGTGGCGAAGGCTATCGCCCTCCCGTGGGTCGTGTGGAGTGTGTCTGCTAAAAAGTACGGCGATGCTATCCAGGCGGAACAGCCTATCCCGCTGACGACAACCAGGTCCTTCGGGTCTATTCTGAGCTGATCAACGGCGTTGGCAAAGGCGTTGAGAACCGTTCCACCACCGCAGCCGGGACAGAGTGCGGTGGGAAGGGCCTCCTTACGGAGGTACTTAACCATCGGATACGTGGAGTATATCTTCTTTGCCATCAGGCAACACCCCTTATCTCGTGGAGGATTTCCTCAACGGTCAGAGGCACGCCGCCGATCTTGTTCACGCCCTTGAGGAGGACGTCGTCGTTAACGTAGCGCTCGACCTCTATTATCATCTGCCCGAGGTTCATCTCGGCGACGAGTACCGCCCGTGCCCTCCTAGCCAGCTCGCGCATCCTCTCGCCCGGGAACGGATGGACGGTCTTCGGCACGAAGAGTCCGACGTTTATTCCCTCTTCCCTGGCCTTAAGAACAGCCCCCAGTGCGGGTCTGGCAGTTACGCCCCAGCTGACGACGAGTATCTCAGCATCCTCGGTGAAGTGCTCTTCATACTTCTCGTAAACCCCGCGGTTCTTCTCTATCTTTCTGTGGATTCTCCTCACGAGCCTGTCGTGGACCTCTGGCGTGTAAACGTCCCTCAGGCCGGTTTCCTTGTGGGTCGAACCGGTGACGTGGGTGAAGTAGCCGTGACCGAAGAGAGGCATCGGCGGGACGCCGTCGCCGTGGGGGTCGCCGAAGGGAAGCTTTGCCTCTTCCTCGTTCTCCGGAAGCTTGCGGTAGGTTATCTCGACCTCGGAAACGTCGGGAATCTTTATCTGCTCCCTCGTGTGGGCGAGGACTCCATCGAAGAGCACCACCACAGGGGTTCTCAGCCTCTCGGAAATGTTGAACGCCCTTATGGTTTCCCAGAAAGCATCCTGCCCGCTTGTGGGAGAAACGGCAACTATCGGATGGTCTCCGTGAGTTCCCCACCTCGCCTGGAAGAAGTCACCCTGCGCCCCCTTAGTGGCCTGTCCTGTTGAGGGGCCGCTCCTCTGGACGTCGACCAGAACGAGCGGGGTCTCGGTCATGACAGCGTATCCGAGGTTTTCCTGCATGAGGCTGAAGCCCGGGCCGGCGGTCGCCGTCATCACCTTGAGGCCGGTCCACGAGGCACCTATCATGGCCGCTATACTTCCAATCTCGTCCTCCATCTGGAGGTAATAACCTCCAAGCTTCGGCAGCTCCCGTGCCATGGTCTCGGCGATCTCGCTCGATGGTGTTATCGGATAGCCCGCGTAGAAGCGGCAGCCCGCGAAGATGGCACCATAGGCAACCGCCTCGTTGCCCTGCATGAAGTAGTTGCCCGGCTTGTAGAGCTTCCTCAGGAGCCTGAGCTGTTCAGGCTCGTCACCACGGATGATCATGAGTCACCACCTTACCGCTATCGCGAAATCCGGGCAGAGCAGCTCACAGAGCTTGCACTTGACACACTTCTCGGCGTGAACCGGGACTGGGTAGTGGACACCCTTCTCGCTCAGCTCCTTGCTCCATTCAAAGACCTTCCTCGGGCACATTTCAAGGCAGATACCACAGCCCTTGCACAGAAAGGTGTCCACATCAATTTCAACGACGCCCTCGGCCTTGCCGGTAACGAGGTAGTCCGACCTTTCAACCACGGTTTTCCCTTCGACATCCGCCATAAGCATCACCCGCGATTTGCTAACCCCGTTTACGTTTGTCAACATTTAAAGGTTTCGTGGGGGCTCATAAATGGGCATCAAAGAATCACGAGAGACGTTATAAGCCCCACGAAAAGAAAACATGAAAGTTCTTTCAAAAACGAAATACCTTCACCACGTCACCAGTTGCCAGTCGAGGAGGCCGCTCTCGACTATGTACTCCCACCTCTCGCGGCACTCGGACTTGAGTCTCTCGATGTGGCTCAAATCCTGCGTTGCCGAGAACTTCTTTATCGCCCTTCCTATAACCCGGTCGTAGTCTGTGAGGCAGTTGTGTGGGCCGCGCTTTGAACCGGCCCCGACGGGGTCGCTGAGTATCCTCTTGTCCGGAAACCTCTTCTTTGCCCAGATGAGCACTTCAACCGCGCTCCAGAGCCACGGGGGCCGGTACTCCTTCCTCTCCCAGAGCCTCTCGTAGAGCGTCCCCTTCTGGATGTCCGTGATGTTTATCGAGAAGGTGTCGGTGTAGGGTTCGGCCTTTATTATGCTCTCCTTGACGTCATTTATGCCGTCGCGCTCGGAGAGAAAGATTGGCTTGAGCAGGAGGTACGCCTTGACCTTTGCTCCGGCTTCGTGGGTTATCTCAGCGGCCTTCACGAAGTCCGCGAAGGTGTTGCCCTTGTTTATTGAAACGTCCGCTATATCATCGTTGGCAGTTTCAAGGCCTATGGCAACCTCGAAGTGCTTGTCAGGGACTATCTCTGCCAGCTCCTTCACTGCATCGTAGCGGACGAGTTCGCTCCTGCTCTCTATGACGATTTCTTTAACGTTTTCTCTCTCAGCGAGGATTTCGAAGATCTGCCGCCTCGTCTCGGGCTTAAGCTCGCCGTTGTCCAGGAACGAGCCCGAGGTGAACATTCTGACGGCGAAGGGCCCCTTCTTACCCTCGATCTTCTTGAGTGCCTCGCGGACGTAGTCAACTATCGCCTCCTGGCTCCACCTGACCTTCGGTGCGGCGGTGGGGTATGCGCACATGTAGCAGGCTTCGTTTATCCTAAAGCGGTAGCACCCGATGGTCGGGAGTATGATAAACAGCGCCGTCCCCGGTCTTCCGGCCACGTTGTCCTCACTCGTCCAGTAGCTCATCCTCTCACCTGAACCCGGCTGGGAGTTAGGGTTTTTAAAGGTGAGGTTGAGGTTCTTATCATGCCACGGATACTCATCACGAACGACGATGGAATTTATTCCAAGGGCATCCGTGCCGCAGTTGAGGCCGTGAAAGACCTCGGAGAGGTTTACGTCGTTGCCCCCCTCTTCCAGAGGAGTGCCAGTGGCAGGGCAATGACCCTTCACCGCCCTCTCAGGGCCAAGCTCATTGACGTCCCCGGCGCAGAGGTTGCCTACGGTCTCGATGGAATGCCCGTGGACTGTGTAATCTTCGCCCTCGCGCGTTTCACAGACTTCGACCTCGCTATAAGCGGGATAAACCTCGGTGAGAACCTCAGCACCGAGATAACAGTTTCCGGGACAGCATCGGCGGCTATTGAAACTGCCACGCACGGTATCCCGAGCATAGCAGTGAGCCTTGAAGTTGACTGGAGAAAGACTCTCAGTGAGGGGGAGGGGATAGACTTCTCCGTTGCATCGCATTTTCTGAGGAGGATAGCCAAGGCAGTTCTTGAGAGGGGCTTTCCAAAGGGCGTTGACATGCTCAACGTGAACGTGCCCAGAGACGCCACGCCGGAGACGGAGATAGTGGTGACAAGGCTCGCCAGGAGGAGGTACCGTCCGACCATAGAGGAGCGCATCGACCCTCGGGGACATCCGTACTACTGGATAGTCGGAAGGAAGTGCGAGAAGTTCGAGCCCGGAACCGACGCCTACGCCCTCAAGGTCGAGAGGAAGGTCAGCGTGACGCCGATAAACATCGACATGACCGCCAGTGTAAATTTGGAAGAGATACAGAGGCTATTCTAAGCCTCCCCAAAAATCCTCTCCACGAACCACCTCTCGTCGAAGGGCTTGAGGTCGTCGTAGCCCTGGCCGACGCCGACGAAGAGTATCGGCGCGCCTATCGCGTGGCTTATGCTGAGCGCCGCCCCTCCTCTCGCATCCGCGTCCAGCTTCGTGAGGATTACCCCGTCGATCTTCACCGCCTCATTGAACTGCTTCGCCTGCTCGACGACGGAGTTCCCGGCCAAACTATCGCCGACGAATATCACCAGGTCGGGTTTGGTTACTCGGGCTATCTTCTTCATCTCATCCATGAGGTTTCTGTTCAGCTCGTTCCTTCCCGCGGTGTCTATGAGAACCACATCGAGACCCCTTGCTTTAGCGTGCTGGATAGCGTCGTAGGCAACGGCCGCTGGGTCGGCACCGTAGGAGTGCTTTATGACCTTGACACCAACGCGCTTTGCGTGCTCTTCGACCTGCTCGATCGCCCCGGCTCTAAAGGTGTCGCTGGCGGCTATGACAACGCTCAAACCGTTCTTCTTGAGCCAGTGGGCGAGCTTGGCTATGGTCGTTGTCTTACCGGAACCGTTGAAGCCCACGAAGGCTATAACGAAGGGCTTCTCCTCCTTTGACCTGATCATCTCAAGAAGGTCTATCCTCCTCTCGGGTGTTAGAACCTCAAGCACGGCTTCACGGACGGCCTCTTCAACCAGTGCCTTTTTGTTAGTTCCAATCTTGACCTTCTGGCCGACGAGCTTCTCTTTTATCCTCTCCTTGAGCTCCTCGACGGTTTCAAGGGCAACATCCGCCTCAAGAAGCTCTATTTCCAGATCCCAGAGCGCATTTTCCACGTCCTTCTCACTTATTTCAGTCTGTGAGACCTTGTCCACGAATGATCCTAACTTCTCCTTGAGTTTTCCCAGCATTTTTTACCACCCTATGAGCGAGGGACTTATGCATATATAATAATTATGAATGCCCTCGGCGATAGCTGGTGTCATCACACTTCAGACCCGAAACCGCTCGTCATCGGGCGGAGTTGGCTCGGAGTCACCATTTATAAATTCAGTACCTCCTCACGTAGGTTTTACTTTCAGCCACCCTTCCATCTTCCAGCCGCATGACGTCCACCCTTTCGAAGCCAACTGTTTCCCTCTTGTAGGCTATTAGATAATCGATGAATCTCCTTATTCCATAGCGGGTTATTGAGTCCTTCACGTACTTGCGCTCGTAGAGCAGGACGAGTCTGTCCCTATGCGAAGCGAGCCACTCTTTTAACTTCTCCCTCTCGGCCTTTGAGCGCGAAAGGGGATTGACGATGAGATAGACTTCAAAGTCGTCGCTCTCAAAGGGTGAGCCGATGTATGTATCGCCATCGACCTGGAATGGCAGGTACTCGGCAAGTATGCGCCTTCCTCCCTTTGTCCATGCGTTCAGGTATATCCTCGCAAGTCTCTTCCCGTCACCGGTGATTAAAATGACCCCCGAATCCAGTTCAGCTATTTTCTTCAGCATGGTCATCACAAAAAACTTTTACTCCGAGGTTAAAATTCTTTCCCGTGTTTTCGGTTTTGTGGGCACCGCAAAGTATATATTTTCGCCGCCTATATACATCTGCAAAACTCGCGGAGGGTCTCAGATGAGGAAGTGGTTAAGCCTGTTTTTAATCGGCCTCTTGGCCATAAGCGTCGTGGCCAGTGGCTGTATCTCTTCCGGAGGAGGAGAAACATCCACACAGACCAAGGGCAAGATTGCCATCGTCTATGATGTCGGTGGAAGGGGTGACCTGAGCTTCAACGACATGGCATACCTTGGTGCCAAGAAGGCATCCGAGGACTTCAACCTTGAGCTCGTTGAGCTTCAGAGCAACACGGAGGACGACTACGTCAAGAACCTTGAAACCCTGGCCCAGCAGGGGGACTATCTCGTTATAATCGCGGTTGGTTTCATGATGACCGACGCTGTCAAGAAGGTCGCCGCGGAGTATCCGAACCAGCACTTTGCAATCATCGACGGTTTTGACCCGGAGATGCCCGACAACGTCATGATGATACTCTTCAAGGAGAACGAGGGCTCCGCACTCATAGGCGCTCTCTCTGCTCTCATTGCCGCCGAGAGCGGTAAGGACAAGGTTGGAATCGTCCTTGGAATGGAGATACCTGTTCTCTACAAGTTCGAGGGCGGCTACCGCTTCGGTGTTGCCTGGGCCGAGGACTACTACAAGCAGAAGACCGGAAAGGACGTTAAGATAGACGTTCTCTACCAGTACACCGGAACCTTCACCGACCCCGCCAAGGGCTACCAGGCCGCCAAGGCCCAGCTTGACCAGGGCGCCTGGGTCATCTACCAGGTCGCCGGCGGAACCGGTGTCGGTGTGTTCCAGGCCGTTGAGGAGTACCTCAAGGCCCACAACCAGAAGATGGGCCCGCCCTTCGCCGTCGGTGTTGACTCAGCCCAGGACTGGATCAAGCCCGGAGCGATCATTGCCAGCATGATGAAGCGCGTTGACGTCGGTGTTTACACCGCCGTCAAGGACGCCGTTGAGGGCAACTTCAAGGGCGGTGTCGTCGAGCTCGGCCTCAAGGAGAACGGTGTCGGCGTCAGCACCGTTGACGACGTCATGGCCATGTTCGACTCCCTCCCGGAGGACACCCAGCAGCAGAAGCTTAAGGAGCTTGGATTCACCAACAAGGATGAGCTCAGGAAGTACCTTGAGGACACCAGGAAGCAGGTTCCGGACTGGATATGGCAGGCAGTCGACGAGCTCAAGCAGAAGATAATCAGCGGTGAGATCAAGGTTCCGAAGGCGTTCAACAAGGACGAGATCGAGGCCATAAGGAATGCCAAGACCTGGCAGGAAATGATGCAGCTTGCCAAGTGATTTTCTTTAAATCTTATTTTTTTACCTGCCAAATTTTGTGCGTAGATTCTTTAAATTTCCGGGGGTGCTTGCATGGGAGAGACTCCAATACTAGAGATGAAGGGAATAGTGAAGGTGTATCCCGACGGCACAAGGGCTCTCAAGGGTGTTGATCTAACTGTATATCAGGGCGAGATACTCGGCCTCCTGGGTGAGAACGGCGCCGGAAAGACGACCCTCATGAAAATTCTCTTTGGAATGCTCCACCCGACCGCGGGTAAAATCTACGTCCGCGGTAAGGAGACCCGCTTTAAGAGTCCGGCCGATGCCCTCGCAAACGGCATCGGTATGGTTCACCAGCACTTCACCCTCGTTGAGGTTTTTGATGCTCTTCACAACATAATCCTTGGAATGGAAGGGCACGGAATGTTTTCGAAGATAGATGTTGATGCCGCCCGCGAAAAGCTCCAGAGGCTTATGGAGGATCTAAACTTTAAAGTGCCCCTCGATGTTCCGGTGGAGGAACTCCCCGTTGGAGTCCAGCAGAGAATTGAGATACTCAAGATGCTCTTCAGAGACGTTGACGTTCTCATACTCGACGAGCCAACGGCAGTGCTGACACCCATTGAGGTCGAGGAGCTCTTTGCCGTCCTCAAGAAGTTAAAGGCCGAGGGCAAGACGATAATCTTCATCAGCCACAAGCTCAACGAGGTCATGGAGCTCACCGACCGCGTTACGGTCATCAGGAAGGGTGAAGTCATTGGAACAGTCAACACGAGCGAGGCAACCCCCCAGCTGCTGGCCAGGATGATGGTTGGAAGGGACGTGGTTCTCAGAATACAGAAGCCGCCGAAAGAACCCGGAGAGCCTATACTTGAGATCAAGAACCTGTGGGTCAAGGGTGACAGGGGAGAGGATGCCGTTAAAGGCCTGTCCTTTGAGGTGAGGGCCGGCGAAATATTCGGAATAGCCGGGGTCGAAGGAAATGGGCAGACGGAACTCATAGAAGCCATCACCGGACTTAGAAAGCCCGAAAAGGGAGAGGTACTATTAAACGGCCAGGACATCACCGGAAGGCCTCCAAAGGAGCTTTACGATGCAGGGATGGCGCACATCCCGGAAGACAGGACTCACATGGGTTTGATCCTTGACATGACCGTTACCGAGAACGCCATACTCGGACTTCAGTGGAGAAAGGAATTCCAGCGCTGGAAGGGTACCATAGACTGGGGCAAGGCAAAGAAGCACACGATGGGGCTCATCGAGCAATTCGAAATATCCGCTCCGGGAGTGGACGCCCCTGTCAAAAGCCTCAGCGGAGGAAACCAGCAGAAGCTCATCGTGGCGAGGGAGGTCAGCAAGCAGCCCGTCTTGATAATAGCCGCCCAGCCCACCAGGGGTGTTGATGTGGCCTCAACAGAGTACATCAGAAACTACCTGATCAAGCTGAGAAACGAGGGCAAGGCGGTCCTTCTCGTCTCAGCCGACCTCGATGAGGTCGTGCAGCTCAGCGACAGGATGGGAATAATCTACGAGGGCGAGTTCATGGGCGTTGTGAAGCCTGAGGAGATCACCACAGAGGAGATAGGAATGATGATGGGGGGAATACGCTATGAAGAGCTCAAAAAGTGATGTCCTTAAGTTCTTCAACTTCAAAGCTCTCATCGAGAGCCTCATAGCCATCTTCGTCGGCTTCCTCCTGGGAGCCATAGTGCTCTTGACCTTCGGTTACAGTCCGGTTGAAACCTACTACTGGCTCTTTAAGGGTGCCCTCGGCTCAACCAACGGTATAGCCAGCACCCTCGCGTACTCCACCCCGATAATGCTCACTGCACTTACATTCGCCATAAGCGCCAGGACTGGAATATTTAACATAGGTGCAGAAGGTTCCTTCTACTTCGGCGCGATAGCGGCAGTCATCTTCACCAACATATGGGGCAACATGTGGTTCGGACTGGCAATGGGCATGCTCCTCGGTGCGCTCTGGAGCCTCCCCGCGGCCTTCCTTAAGGTCTACCGCGGTGTCCACGAGGTTATATCCACCATCATGCTCAACTGGATAGCGTGGTTCTTCGTCCTCTGGCTCGTCGTCGGTCCCTACGCCAACCCCAACGACCCCAACAAGACCATAAGGATACCGGAGAGTGCCAGGCTCCCCCTGATAGGGAACACTGACCTCTCAATAGCTTTCATAATTGCAGTCATCGCCTCAGTCCTGACGTACTACCTCCTCTGGCACACAGTCTTTGGGTTTGGCATGAGGGCAAGTGGAATTAACCCAAAAGCGGCAAGATACGGTGGTGTTAACCCGAACAAAGCGATAATATGGTCCTTTGTTATAGGCGGAATCATGAGCGGTCTTGGTGGTGCCATGAAGATCATGGGCGAGCCGCCGACGTACGCCATAAGCCAGGGAATGGCCAACGTGTATGGCCTTGGTTTCGACGGAATAGGCGTCGCCCTCGTTGGCAGAAACCACCCCCTGGGCATAATCTTTGCGGCAATATTCTTTGGAATGCTCCGCGCAGGAACCCCAATGATGCAGATTGGGGCACAGGTGCCCCTGGAGATTATCAAAGTCATACAGGGCATCATAGTTATCACGGTTGCGATACCGGGACTTTATGACCTCATCAAGAAGGCTTTTAGGAGGGGGGAGGCCTGATGGACCTAGGATCAATACTCTCCATCCTGATTACCTCCCTCATGGCCATGGTGCCCATAGTGCTAACGAGCGTTGGTGCCGTCTGGAGCGAGAGGGCAGGCGTGGTCAGCATCGGCTATGAGGGAGTCCTCCTAATGAGTGCGTTCTTTGGTGCCATAGTGGCAGAAGTCACCGGTAGCGGAGTCATGGGGCTCATAGGAGGCATTGTCACGGGGATGATCTTCGGAATACTGCACGGAGTTCTCACGGTCTACCTCAAGGGTGACCACGTCATTCCAGGTATAGGCATCAACCTTCTCGCCATGGGCGTCGTCCCCTTCGGCATACTCGCCTACTGGGGAACCGCCGGTCAGCACCAGGTCGCTGTTACTCTCTGGAGCTGGAACACCAAGTACGGCAAGATAAGCCCGATGATTTTCGTTACCATAGCAATAGCGGTAATAACCTGGTGGGTGCTCTTCAAGACTCCCCTCGGTCTCCGCGTCCGCTCCGTCGGTGAAAACCCGGAGGCCGCGGATGCACTTGGTATCAACGTCGAAAAGTACAGGTTCTGGTCAACGGTCTATGGACACGCCCTGGCCGGTCTCGGAGGAGCCTATATGAGCGTTGCCTGGCTTGGGGTTGTTCAGAAGACCATGTCCGCTGGCAGGGGATTCATAGCACTCGCCAACATGGTCTTCAGCGGCTGGAACCCCCTCGTTGCCCTCCTCGGCGGCTGGCTGTTTGGTTTCTTCGACGCACTGGCGGCGTGGCTGGCACCGCTCCACATAATACCCGGGCAGTTCATCCTCATGCTGCCCTACATAATGACCCTCGTAATAGTTGCAGGAATCATCGGAAAAGCCAGGCCGCCGAAGTGGGACGGAAGGCCCTACAAGAGGGAGTGACCTTTTCCCTTTTCCACTCTTTTGTTTAAAGAAACGAGAAGGGCATCATTTCTTGATGACGACACCGAGGGCAGTCCCCAGAACGATTCCGACCACAAGGGAGATGGCAACGTACCTCGTCACGTCCGTTTCCGCCACGGGCTCTCTTTCAGGTGCCTTTCCTCCAAGGGCCCTGACAACCGCGGCGCTGTTTTCGATTAGTATCTCCGTGTAAGGCCTCTCGCTCCAGAAAACGGTTATCTCCGCGGAGGGCTTCCCGCTCTTGGCCGAGAGCTCCCTTGCGGCTTCCTTCAGCTGATCCGGGCTATCCGCAGCATAGACTATAACGTCGGATTTGAGTGCCGCCGAAACGAGTTCGTCCACCCCCATCGCGGGAACCTCTTCCTCGGGTTTTATGGACGCTATCGCCTTGATTCCAAGCCACTCTATTGCGTACTGATCCGCGGGCATCTGGATCACGGCACTTTTTTCACCCCCGACGAGGGCCTTATAGGAGCGGACCACAGTCATCACCCGGTTCTCAAAGCTCTCATACTCCGCCCGGTAAACGTTGGCGTTGTCCCCATCGGTTCTTTCAAGCGCCTTTTCCGTGGCCCTTGCTATGGCCAGGGCGTTGGTCGGGTCTAGCCAGATGCCGTGGGGGTTGTCCTTGTTGCCGTACCAGTGCTCGGGGAGATAGCGAAAGCCCTCCCGCTTGTAGTCGTCAATGAACAGAACCTCCCCGCTTATCGTGCCCTCCTTCTTCAGCTCATCTATCCGTTTCTCAACCGGAAGATGGCCGCCCGTTGTTACTATCACGTCCGCCTTCCGAAGGAGTTCTATCTGACTCGCCGTGAGCTGGTACTCATGCGGGTCCGCCCCGGGAGGAATTATATAGACCACATCCACGGAGTTGCCGAAGGCATCCTGGACTATCGCGGCAAGGGGTGCTATGCTGGTCACGATTAACGGTCTCCCGGAAGAGCCCCACGAGAACGGCATAATCATGCCGGCGAACATCATGATGAGCATAACCGTTGCCGGTGTCCTCGCCCTCATTTTCGGTCACCCTAATCCATTTCACGTGCCGGTTTTAAAACCTGCCGCCCTCAAAACACTTAAAAAGTGTGTTCATTAAATACTATCGGGTGTTGTCATGAAGAGACTGGCTGTGTTGATAATTGTCATCGCCGTGGCGGCATCGATAACTGCCTCAACTGCCCTGGTGAGGGCGTATGAGATAAGCCCCCACGTCTCAGTGGAGATCAACCCAAACTCGGAACTGCTGAGCATCGTCTATTATCTAGCGTTCGGCAGGAACGACCCGTTTGTAATCGACAGGGGGAGCTACCTTGATGAGGTGGACGCGTGGTTCAGGCCGTACAGAAACCACCCGGCAGTCGCTATGCTGAGGAAGCACCTCCAGAACGCCACCACGATATCGGACAGGGACCGTATGCTGTACACCATCGAAGCTGACCTGCTTCATTGCACCGAGCCTCCGGAGTTGCGGCAGTGGGCCGGGTTCTACGACCCCTGGACGGCTGAGTACCTTGAGGTTCTCAGGGACTTCGCAGAAAAGAGCAACTTCATGGAGTTCTACATGCAGCATGAGGACTACTACGCAGAAGACCTCAACGTGTATAAAGATGCCCTTAAACTGCTCCCTCCAGATGAGTTCATGGGGCGCTACATCGACGTTTCCAGCGTGCGCTTCGAATTTAAGCACCCGTACCTTGTGGCGATACACGGCCACAACTTTAACCCTGTGAGGAACGGGACTCAGATATACGGTGCTGGGGGGATGGTGCCCCTTGTGAGACGCGACCCGCAGAGAACCCCCTGGAGCTACAAGACCGCGAGGGACACCATGTTTGGACTGCCGCTCAACAGGGACTACGTGAACAACACCGGACTGGACCAGCTCGTCTACCTGGGCTTCGTGTACCACGAGCTCGGTCACGACATAACCCTGCCCGGTCTCTACGGGAACTACAGGGACACTTACTCCCTGCGCTACCTGGAGGACACTATTGAAAAGAACATGCCGTACCTGGCCACCTACGACATACACTTCTGGTGGGATACCATGATGGTATACGAGGGTTTCGCGGACGGCTGGATGGACTTTTCCCTTGCAAGCGTTGATCCTGACTACGCTGCCCTCGCGATGTGGATGCAGCGCGGCTGGGGAGAGTTCTGGATAGGGGATATGGTGGATGTATACCGCAAGTACGCGGCGCTTAGCTTGGAAGAGAACGTCCCGGTGAGTGAATACGTTGATGATATGCTAACCGAGCTTAGGGAGAGGGTGCCCCCAGAAATGTCTGAATCCCTTTACCAAGAGAGGGTTCCGGTGACGCCTCTGGGAGCATTCGACAGGGGTGCTGTGACGAGCAGGGTCGTTGTGGTCTATGGAACCCAAAACCCTGATCCCTCGGGCACTGAAAGCGATAGAAAAACCGCCGAGCTGATCGCAGATAACCTTCGGGTGTTCTACTCGCAGTGGAACGGGAGCGTTGAGATCGTGGTCAAGGCCGACGCGAATGTCACGCCGGAGGACATGGAATCCAACCTCGTCCTGGTCGGTGGCCCCGTGGCCAATTCCCTCGTCATGGACATGGAAAATTACTTCCCGCTCCGTTTTGTAAAGTCGGAGGCCGGTTCATGGGTTCTGGAAAAAGACCCCGGCTGGGAAACAGCCTCTTTTGTGCTCACGGGTAACGAAACCGACCCCGTTGTCAGGGGAGAACTTGGAGACGTTAACGGGGCCGCCGTTATTATTGCCATCAGGAACCCTCACAACCCGGAGAACTACATTGTCTGGATAGCAGGGGAGAACAGAACTCTAACTGCCCTGTTCCTGAACCCAACCTACTACCTCAGCAGCTACGAAATATGGAGTGAAAAGGGAATAGAAATGGGCTTCTACGTTCAGCCGCTGGCGTCCCCATGAGGGGAGTCTTCTTCTTTTCCATTTCCGTTGCTCTTGATGTGGGGTTTGCCGATGGCTATGGTGAACCCCTTGAAGCTGTCGTCCTTCCTGTTGAACTCTATCGCCAGTGGAAGGCCGTTGTCCTCGTTGAAGACTATCCTCACAATTCTGGCGCGTGAGTGGTCGTTCAGGTAGTCCTCTTTGAGGTCATCATAGTCTTCGAGAACCCTGTCTATGCTTTCGCTGTGCATGTCGTAGATTTCCCGGGCGTAAACACTGTGACTCCGGATTTCTTCGACCTTTTTATCCTTATTCAAACTACCACTTCCCGGGCTTCATGGGGCTTTGCGCCACGCTCCCTCCCGGAACTTAAAAACCTTCCTGCGCTCGGCCATACGGAGGGCTTCCTCAAGCTTGCCCTTCGGGACTTCCATTCCATGGAGTTCCTTGAACAGCTCGATGATTTCATCTGTGGTGAGAGCCTCCTTCTCCTCGAAGAGATTGCTGACGAGGTTTATCATGTCCTCAACGAAGTTCCAGGGGAAGACTATCCACGCCCAGTCGATTTCCTCGCCGTAGTAGTCCGGCTTGAAGCGGGAGCCCTTTATGGTAAGCAGTGTTGCGACCCGTATCTCGGCGGGCTTCTGACCCTCGACGTAGTTCTTTGCGAGCGTTAGGCTCTCACCGGTGTCGCTGATGTCGTCAACTATGAGAACCCTCTTTCCACTCAGGTCGTAGCTGCTGCCGTACTTGAGCCTGGCCTTTCCGTCAGGAGTTGCCGTGACGCCCCAGTGCTCGACCTTGAGGCTGACGAGGTCTTTGACTCCCAGGTAGTCGCAGTAGAGCCTCGCCGCAACCCAGCCGCCCCTTGCGAGGCCTAGTATAACGTCCGGCCTCCATCCGTCCTCCAGAACCTTCCAAGCGCCTTCCTTTGCCCACCTTTCTATGTCGTCCCAAGAAGCGAGATAAGCCGGAAACTTCTTCATTGTATTTCCCTTAACGGAGCAAGGGGAAGGTTATATTTAAGCGTTACGCTCGGAGCTTTGACTTAAATATGGCAAAAGAAAGTGGAGAAATCAGACCTTAACCCTCTTCCATATCGTTCCTTGGGGCGTGTCTTCGAGCTGGATGCCCATTTCTCTGAGCTCCGCCCTTATCTTGTCTGCCAGGGCGAAGTTCTTCTCCTTCCTGAGCTGGGCGCGAACTTCTATGAGCAGCTCGATGAGCGCCTCCTCCTCGCCAGCCCTCTGCTCCCTGAAGTAGTCCTCGAAGATGCCGAAGACCTCGCTGACTATCCTGAAGAACTCCATCGCCTTATGGAGGATACTCTCCTTCGGTCTCTCGACCCTGCTGAGGTACCTGTTCACGGCACTGCTGACCTCAAAGACGGCCTTCATGGCTTCAGCTGTGTTGAAGTCGTCGTCCATGGCTTCATAGAACTTCTCTCTCGCGCTCCTAATGGCCTCGTAGGCCTCGAACTCTTCCTGGCCCCACTTGAAGGAAAGCTCCGCCCTCTCCATAGCCACACGGATGTTTTCAAGGGTGTTGTATAGCCTCTCCAGGTTGTTCTTGGCGTGCTCCATGCCCTCTTCCGTGTAGTCGAGCGGCGATCTGTAGTGCCTCTGGAGGACGAAGAGCCTTATGACCTCGGGGTCGTAGCGTTTCAGGGCTTCCCTTATCGTGATGAAGTTTCCGAGGCTCTTGCTCATCTTCTCTCCGTTCACCATCAGGAACCCGGTGTGGAGCCAGTACCTGACCCACTGCTGGCCGGTGCAGGCTTCGGTTTGGGCAATCTCGTTCTCGTGGTGCGGGAAGATGAGGTCGTTCCCGCCGCCGTGGATGTCGAAGCTCTCACCGAGGTACCTCGTGCTCATCGTGGAGCACTCTATGTGCCAGCCGGGCCTTCCCTCGCCCCAGGGGCTTTCCCACTTCGGCTCTCCCGGTTTCGCCTTCTTCCAGAGGGCAAAGTCCTCCGGGTTCTTCTTGCCCTCGCCCGGCTCAACGCGCGCCCCTTTCCTGAGCTCCTCAAGTTTTACCCCGCTGAGCTTTCCATAGTCCTTGAACTTCTGAACCTCGAAGTAGACCCCATCGCTCCCCTCGTAGGCGTACCCCTTCTCCTGGAGCTTCTTCACGAAATCTATGATGTCCTGGATGTGCTCGGTGACGCGGGGATAGATGTCGGCCGGCTTGACCTTCAGTGCCTCCATGTCCTCCAGGAAGTACCTCAGGAACTTCTCGGCGAGCTCCTTAGGGTCTTCGCCGGTCTCGTTGGCCCTCCGGATTATCTTGTCGTCTATGTCAGTGAAGTTCATGACCATGAGGACAGTATAACCGCGGTGCTCCAGGTATCTCCGGATAACGTCAAAGGCTATGTATGTCCTCGCGTGGCCGATGTGGGTGTAATCGTAAACAGTGGGCCCACAGACGTACATCCTGACCTCTCCGTCTCTCAAAGGCCTGAACTCCTCCTTCTGCTTTGTCAGGGTGTTGTACACTCTTATGGCCATCTTCTCACCACCTGGGGAACTTTGCAAGGTTCTTTTATTAGGTTATCGTTTGTGGAGGACACCCGCCTTTTTCATGGCCATCACGACGAGTGCCCCCACCCCGGACAGGAT
>NZ_WANV01000019.1 GCF_015521605.1 Thermococcus sp. | reverse complement strand
TTAGCTTAAATGGTTAGCGGATGAAGAAATATTGAAAAGAATCCCGAGGTACTCAATGCCACGTCACGACCCTGTGGGTCACCCTGCCAGCCAGCGCGTCCTTCAGTGCGGTCTCCATTATCTCTAAGCCCCTCTCTGCCAGCTCCTCGGTTATCACGAGCGGCGGCGTTATCCTGATAACGTTCCCGAACATTCCGTAGCTCGGCAGGATGAGGCCCAGCTCGAAGGCGCGCCAGCAGATTTTACCCGTCAGCTCGGGGTCAGGCTTTCCGTCCGGCTTGACTATCTCCGCTCCTATCATTAGACCCCTGCCGCGGACGTCTCCAATTATCCTGTACTCCTCCTGCATCTCCCTCAGGCGCTTCCGGATGAGGGAACCGACGCGCAGGGCGTTTTCTAGCAGGTTCTCCTCTTCGATTATCTTCAGCGTGGCGTAGGCGGCCGCAGAAACCACGGGGTTTGCAGCAGGCGTGAGGAGCGCCGACCCGCTTGTAAGCCCTTCCATCAGTTCCCTTCTCCCGATGACACCGCTGAGGCCCATCCCACTGGCCACCCCCTTGCCAAACGCCAGCAGGTCCGGCTCGACTCCAAACCACTCGCTCGCGAACCACTTCCCGGTTCTTCCGATTCCGGTCTGCACCTCATCCATAGCCAGAAGTATTCCGTGCTCATCGAGGAGTTTTTTGAGCTCAATGAAGAAGTCATCTGGGGGCACCACTATCCCCGCATCGCCCTGTATTGGCTCGGCTATTAGAACTGCAGTTTCCTCCGGGGGGAGGACGTGGGCAAAGATGTAGCTCTCAAGATAGTCTAGGAAGCGGTTTATCAGCTCGTCTGGCTCTTCGTAGCCGTTTATTCCCCAGACGTTCCGGTAGGGGTTCGGGTAGGGCACCCACACGACGTTTGGGACGAGCGGGGAGAGCCCCCTCTTCTGAGAGCTCTGGAATGCCGCTATCGAGGTGGCACCGTAGGTCTGTCCGTGGTAGGCTCCGATAAACGCTATCATCCACGGTTTTTTCGTGGCAAACCTTGCGGTCTGCATGGTCAAATCCATCGCGTCGCTCCCGCTCAGTCCGAACAGGATCAGGGGGTCTTCGATTGGGGCCCTCTTCGCAAGTATCTCTGCCACTTCGATCGCCCTTTTGCTGTACGTGTAGCCTATCATCGAGTGCTGTATCCTCGCGACCTGCTCCTGGACTTCCTTTACGAGTTTTGGGTGGGCGTAGCCGGTTGAAGCCGCCGCCGCTCCGGCAAGGAAGTCTATGAAGACGTTGCCATCGACATCCTCTATCAGTGCCCCGTAGCCCCTTTCAGGGACAACGGGGAAGAGCTTGACGCCGAGACCCGGCGAGATGACCCCTTTTTCCCTCTCTATCAGTTCTCTGGCCTTTGGGCCGGGTGAAGTGACAACTATTCGCGGATACTCAGAAGACATAGCTATCGCCCCGGGATGCTAAAGAGAAAAAACGAAAAGGTCACGGGTTGGCCGCGACGAACTCGTCCGTCTTTTCTCTGACGAACCAGAACAGCACGAGCAGGCCTATGAGGTTCGGTATCGCCATCAGTCCGTTCATCATGTCTGAGAACGTCCAGACGGTCTCCAGCTTCGTTACGGCACCGACGTAGATGAAGACGACGAAGAGCAGGTTGTAAACGAGGTGCAGCTTCGGATAGAGCCTTGCGAACTTCTCAGGATCCTGCTCAAGCCACTTGGCGAGGTACATGACGTTCTGCCTGCCGTAGAACGACCAGGCGAGTATTGTCGAGTAGGCGAAGAGTATGATGCCTATGGCGACCATTATCTCTCCCGCGTGTCCAAAGGCGGCGGCGAAGGCTGCCTGGGTCAGCGGTGCACCGTTGAGGTCGGGGTACATGCTGTAGGCCTCCGTAACAACTATGGAGACACCGGTTAGGGTACAGATTATCAGGGTGTCGATGAACGGGCCGAGCATTGCGACGTGGGCCTGCCTTGATGGGTGGTCAGTCTTGGCCGCGGCGTGGGCGAGGGTTGCCGTACCGAGACCAGCTTCGTTGGAGAACAGTCCCCTCTTGACACCCCAGAGGATTACCTGGCCTATTGCCCCACCGGCGACGGCCTTTCCTGTGAACGCGTCCTGGAATATCAACGCGAACGCTGACGGCAGCTTTCCTGCAAACTTGATCCAGACGCCTATGGCGAAGAGGAAGTAGACTATTGCCATGAATGGCACGAGCATCTCGGCGACTTCACCGATCCTCTTGATACCTCCTATGACGACTATGAAAGTCAGTATTGCCAGTATGGCGCCGGATACCCATGGTGGGACGTTGAATGCGGTGTTTACTGCATCCGCGACCGAGTTGGACTGGGTCATGTTACCTATACCGAAGGCCGCTATGGCTGCAAATATTGCAAACAGCACCGCGAGAACCTTTCCAAGCGTTGGATATGCGTCGTCCTTGAGCAGGAACAGCCCGAGTATCGCAAAGAGAATTGCCACGATTATTGCACCGATCTGAAGCGCACCGCTGAAGCCCGTAGCTGAGTATCCTATGAACACTGCAAAGAGGAGCGTGAATATCGAGGCTATGTACTTGCCGGTCTTGGGGATATTCTCCATGGCGAAGCCCTTCTCAAGGAAGTTGAAGGTTCCTCCTATCATCGTGCCGTCGGGCAGTTTGTCCCTGAACGCGACACCGAGAAGGCCCTCGGAGTACCTGGTGGCCATGCCGACCAGGGCAGTGACCCACATCCAGAAAAGGGCTCCGGGACCACCGTAGTGGATTGCAGTTGCGACACCGGCGATGTTTCCGATACCGACGGTTCCAGATATCGTTGCCATCAGCGCCTGGAACGGGGTGATGTCACCCTCGCCGCCTTTCTTCCTGCCCTCGAAGAGGGTGAACCTTATTGACCACCCCAGACGCCGGAACTGAATTGCCCTCAGTATTATTGTCAGGAAAAGTCCTGTGCCCACCAGCAGCACTATCATTGGCAGGCCCCAGACTTCCCCATCCAGCCAGTTGATAAAGTCCACCAACATACCCATTGAGGCACCCCCATATAAGTTCATTCTAGTGCATATAGATGCCTTGTGCCACGTTTACTGACGTCAGTGTACTTTAACGTTAATGGTTATGAACCTCATAGGTTTTAAGGTTTGTGAAGCATAATATGGATATAATATCATATATTTGGCATGCTTTCAATTGTGTTTGTAAAAGTTGATATAACCGCTGCGGGGGCACCCGGTGGAGCCCTTGACCTGGATAACATTATTAACTCCCGAGACCAACTACCGCCGGGATGATGAGTCTGGAGCCCCCTGAGTGGTGATGAGGTTTCGCGGGGCTGACCACAATGATACGAAAGCGCATCTGCCGTGAGTATCTGGAGGAGATTGAACGTCTTGAGCGTTCAATTCGAGAGCTTGAGGAGGAGATAATCGAACTCCGTATGCAGCTCAACCTGAAGGTCGATGAGGCCAATCGACTCGCCATAGAGAACGCCAGCCTGAGGCATAAGCTTGAAGTTCAAAAGAGAACCTACAAGAAGATGGTCGAACTGCTGAAGAAGGTCAAGTTCCCGATAATACTCCTGGATGAGGATGACCTTGAGGAGTGATGGTTAACGTTATCCAATTTTGCCCTATGATAACACCACTATAATTCGTTGGAATAACTACAAAGTTTTGTCGGATTTAAGGGAATATTGTTCAGTAATATGGTTACGGTGTTGCCGTTTTTGTAACACTGGATGTAACTTGGGCTACATCTGGAGGTTATTGTTATATTTTTTGCAATACACATCTTTCTTTGGAATGTACTTGGCTGAAAAAACATCCAAATCGTTATAATATACGCAAAGCTTAAATAACATGACAATTTAATCTAAACGGTTCAACCATGATTGATACAATCTGTTTTGTGTAATCCACTTGACTCAAATGTCTCCGATTACATCGGTACTGGGGTGATTGCTGTGAGAAGGTCGAAGGTTGAGATAATAGCAGATATACTGCGCTCTACCAACGGCACCGGTGCAACCAAAACCCAGATAGTTTACAGGGCAAACCTGAACTTTAAGCTGGCAAGCGGCTACATAAAGTACCTCCTCAGGAAGGGCTACCTTGTGGAGATCGTCGAGAACAACAGGAAAATTTACAGGGCAACCGATAAGGGGCAGGCCTTTCTGAGGGAGTTTTTTACAATAATCAGGGAATTGGATGATCTGTTCAGTATGGAAAGTTTGCTCTAAGACTAAAATAAGGCCTCAAATCAACTGAACACTGTTCCGTAACATTGTTCCGTAATCCAACTAAGAAAGAGCGTTTCTTCTTCCTTAAATATGTGAAATTGGATATTTACTAAGGGCCCTGGTATGAAGGGGCCCTTTCGGAGGTGTTCGAAAATGAAAGGTGCACTGCTGAGTTTGGTTTTGGTAGGTATGGTAGTGATGGGGCTTGGCGCAGGAACCTGGGCGTACTTCAGCGACACCGAGACCAGCAGCGGCAACTACATTATGGCGGGAACCCTCGACTTGAGCGTCAACGGAGCTGGCAGTGTTACCCAGAGTGTTGACGGTGATGGTGTTGCACCCGGTGACTCAGGGAGCTGGACAATCGCAGTGTCTAACGATGGTACCGTTGATGGACATCTCTACGTGACAATCTCAAATGTCAATCCTGCAGAGAATACTCCAAACTCAGTTGATTCAGGCACTTGGAGTATTGAAAATGCAGTTATTCTCACCATCTATGACACCAGCGGGAACCCAGTTATAACTGACACTCTGGCAAACTTGGAGGGACAGCAGCTGGATCTCGGTTCACTTACCGCCGGACAGAGTGTGAACATACAGGTCGATTGGGAAATTGACTCAAACGCCGACAACGGAATACAGGGCGATAGCGTTACCTTTGATATGGACTTCCTGCTTGAGCAGAGCTGATCCCCTTTAGTTCTTTACAGGGGTGACCAGCAATGCGGAGCATTGCAGTAACTTTCCTCCTCATCGGCCTGCTGGTTGCAGTGATGGGCTACGGCACATGGGCGGTCTATCAGGATACGGAGACCAGCAGCGGCAACTACATAGAGCTCGGAACGCTTGACCTCCTTATTACAAACACTATCCTTGACCCAAACGGTCAGTGGATAATAAGCAACGGATACCCAGGTCAGCCAGGGTTAACAACAGGTGACGGAGAAATAAAGATATATAACATAGGGGACGTTGATGCAGGTAACGTGAAGGTCTGGTTCACCTTTGACTGTCACGAGGACGACAATGGAAATCCAGCTGACGGGGACAACCCCGGTCCCGAGTCTGATACGGATCTGACGGGAGTAGGGAGCTGGCTCAAGGAAATCAAAGTTACTCAGATAAAGTATAGTGATGGCACCGGCAACAATCCTAACATCCTCATAGTCTGGAACTCGGGTAACGACTGGGATAACACTTACATTCAGGATGTGGATAACGATGGAAATATAACCCTCTATGACCTATCCCAACAGGAGATCACGGGCCTTTACCCACCACAAACAGAGGGAAATCCCAGTTTGATTTCGGGATACACCGCGTTTGAGCTTGAATTCCAGATTATTGACACAGGGAAGCCCCAGAACTACTGGCAAGGCGACTATTGCATTATGACCGTACACGTCAAGCTTGAACAGGAGACCTGAGGGTCGGGCCGATGAGGTCGCTTTCCATAATCTTTCTTTTTGTTGTTATGGGCTTTCTGGTGTACACCACAATGATTTATGGGACTAGTCAGGCCTCTGGCTCCAATCCAATCCTCCTCATGGAAGGGAGGACCGAAACGCCCAAACCTTCGAACACCAGCACGGCTTCCATCGACATACCGCTGATCGATGTCTCAAACAACTCGCTGGTGAACTACGCGAACGTCCTGGTGGATCGCCTGGCCTCTGCCCAGGTATCCTACTCGCAGATTCTCAGGGGAATCGAAGTGGTTAGTAAGATGGCACTCGTTGTGATCGCCCTTGCGGTGTCACTCTCGCTACTCTCGGCACTGGTGGTGAGGTAAAATGAGAAAGCTCCTGCTCATTCCCCTCGTTGTGGTGCTCTTTTCTCTCTACATCAATCAGGCTTCTTTTTCCTACTTCTCCGACACCGAGACCATAACTGCTGAACTGACCGCCGCGATCCCGCCCTCCAGCGTCACCATTCTTTATGAAAACGCGACGCTCACTTTTCTCTGCCACGTCCCCTGCTGTGATCATGGCGGCAGTTCGGATGTCTCCGAGGTTGAAGGGATAATATCCACCGCAAAAAACGACCCTGATAGTCTGGAACACTCCCCCGAGTGCTTCAGAAGAATATGCAGTGAGGCGGTTCTCAGCGGCGTATATGTTGACAACATGGGCAGGGACGTCGTTCTTAAGGGGGTTGTCGTGAAATGGTGGGGTGGCGGAAGGCTTAACTACCTGAAGATAGACAATAGGACGTTTAATGTCAACTCCACCTCCCCTGCGGAGGTTGAAATTGGGGTGGCGCTGGGGGGCGGGCCTCATCCCCTTGAGCTTGGGTTCGGGTCTGTAGTTTCGGCCGCCTTTGAAATAACCTTCGTCTTCGACGACCACGTTGAGGAAATCTACCTCATCCCGTGCATCAAGTTTAAGTGGGTGTAGCCCGATGAGGGTAAAATACCTCGTACTCCTCGTTTTCCTTGCACCAGCCTTTATTCTCCTTCCCCACTTGGGGAATCTTGACCTCCTCGTGGTTCTCAGCGGGAGCATGCAGCCCCTCTTCAACCCGGGAGACATGGTGGTCGTTGAGAGGGTTGATCACAGCACGGTGGGAGTTGGGGACGTCATAGCGTTTCACCCCCCCGATGCTAAAGACAGGAAAACACTGGTCACCCACAGGGTCGTTGATGTGATCACCAACGGGAGCCGCAGGTACTTTCAGACCAAGGGCGACAACAACGACGATCTTGACCCCTTTTTGGTTCCTTCAGAGAACGTCGTTGGGAAGGCTGTATTCTCGGTTCCCTACCTCGGATATCTCACAAGGCACAATCCTGACAGGACTGTCAAACTCGCTGTGTATTTCCTTCTCGTAGTTGTTCCAGGTCTCGTAGTTCTGTACAGCGAGCTCTCGTACCTTATGAGATACTCTCCAAAGACTGAAAGACAGGAAGAGAAGCTGAAACGCTGGAGGTCGAGGACCGTGGAGGAAGTGCTTCCCCTGCGGGCTGTTGGAATATTCGTTATCTCCCTCGCCGTGCTTACCATAATGCTCCATCCACTGCTGGAGACAACAACCCGGGGGGTCACTAATACGGGCACGTTCCCAGTTCTCCTGCTTAGAAAAGACGTGCCCGACTACGTCTACCTCCCTCCGGGTGAAACGTACGCCGGAGACTACGAACTTGCCGTTAACTCAGTCCTCCCCGTGATGTGGCTGGTCAGGGCGTACGAGGTCAATCCTTTTATACTTGAATCGCTGAACGTTATAATATCCCTCCTGCTGACGCTCGTAACGTTTCCCCTGTGGGTGAGGGAGTTCCCGGATATAAAAAGCCGGGTAAGGAGGCGGCACCATGGAACTCTGGGAATATAACCTGCTCTCTCGGATAAAACGGCGTTGGGTGCCTCTAACCGTGATCTTTCTGCTTCTGGCGGTGGCTTTTGGGTACGCGTACATCACGACTCCGACAGCGGTTGCCACGAAGGATACGGTCACCAGAACCCTGTACCTCTGGTCGGGTGGGATTGAAGGAAAGGGCGTTGTAGTTCAGCCCAACCCAATATGGGACGTTGGAAGAAGAGTTGGACTGCCGATATACCCCGTGTCCATAATGCCTGCGGCCGAGGTGGAGCTTCACTTTAACATAAGCGGGGAGAACGTCAACGTCAGATTCGAGAGGGAGCTGAGGGTTGTTTACTATCTCTCCTACGACAAGGAGAGGGTTGTGGAGGAGACGTACCGGGCGATTTCTAACTCCTCAACGGGGAGCTCCTTCGTGGATAGGCTGCTTCTCAACGTCAGTGATGTCTTTAACAGGATAGAGCTCACCAGGAACATCCTGAGGCTTCCCAGGGAGAACGTCGGGGTTGAGCTCATCGGGAGGATCAGGTACTCCGGCACCGTTAACGGCAGACCAGTGGAGGGCACTCAGGAGTTCAGGGGTAGTATAAGCTTCCCTTATGAGGGGTTTTACAGCATCACGGGTGACCTGAAAAACGGCACCCAGACGTTTACCGAGACTATTACCGAAACCCGGGTCGTAAATCAAAGAAGACGTGCCTTGTTCCTGGCACTCTCAGTGCTCTTTGGTGTTCTTTCGGGAATTGTGGTGGTTGCAGGCTGGAAGTTCGACCCAACGGCATACAACGTCGAGGAGATGAAACTTGAGCGGGAAAAGAAAAAGCTTGCCAAGTGGATAAGCTCGGGAAGCCTCCCTAAGCGCCTGCCCGCCGAGAGGGTGAAGCTGGCTTCTCTTACCGATCTTGTTGAAGCCGCCATAGATATGAACAAACGCGTGATCCACGACCCCGACGAAAGCATCTACTTCTTCCTGAACG
This sequence comes from Thermococcus sp., assembly GCF_015521605.1. Taxonomy (NCBI): domain Archaea; kingdom Methanobacteriati; phylum Methanobacteriota; class Thermococci; order Thermococcales; family Thermococcaceae; genus Thermococcus; species Thermococcus sp. The sequence goes on along the minus strand of NZ_WANV01000019.1, from coordinate 43,026 downwards.
AGGGGGTGCTCTACTACTTCCAGGAAAAGGGTGCTGAAGGGAAGAAATGAAGTTCAAACGAAAGTCTTTTTTAGCATCACCGTAGCATAGGCTTAGGAGTAAGAAGGTGAGGATCATGAGCATGGACATGACCACTAAAATGTTTGAAGAGGAAGGATGGATACGAAAAACGTGTAAAGTGTGCGGTAAGCCCTTCTGGACGCTCGATCCAGACAGGGAGACCTGCGGCGACCCGCCCTGTGACGAGTACGCCTTCATAGGAAAGCCGGGAATACCTAAGAAGTACACCTTGGAGGAGATGCGCGAGAAGTTCCTGAGCTTCTTTGAGAGGCACGGCCACGGCAGGGTGAAGCGCTACCCAGTTCTGCCGCGCTGGAGAGACGATGTGCTCCTCGTTGGGGCGAGCATAATGGACTTTCAGCCGTGGGTAATCAGCGGCGAAGCCGACCCGCCCGCGAACCCCCTCACAATAAGCCAGCCCTCAATAAGGTTCACCGACATAGACAACGTCGGAATAACCGGCAGGCACTTCACGATATTTGAAATGATGGCCCACCACGCCTTCAACTACCCTGGAAAGCCGATCTACTGGATGGACGAGACGGTTGAGCTGGCCTTCGAGTTCTTTACAAAAGACCTTGGGATGAAGGGCGAGGACATCACCTTCAAGGAGAACCCGTGGGCCGGTGGGGGAAACGCGGGGCCTGCCTTCGAGGTACTCTACCGCGGTCTGGAGGTTGCAACCCTCGTTTTCATGCAGTACAAGAAGGCCCCCGAGAACGCCGACCCCAGCCAGGTCATTGAGATAAAGGGCGACCGCTACGTGCCGATGGAGACGAGAGTAGTTGACACCGGCTACGGCCTTGAGAGGCTCGTCTGGATGAGCCAGGGGACTCCGACGGCCTACGATGCCGTCCTCGGCTACGTCGTCGAGCCGCTGAAGAAGGCCGCGGGGATAGAGAAGATAGACGAGCGCATCCTCATGGAGAACTCCCGCCTGGCGGGAATGTTTGACATCGAGGACATGGGAGACCTCAAGGTTCTCCGTCGGGAGGTGGCCAGGCGCGTCGGCATAAGCGTCGAGGAGCTTGAGAGAGCCGTCAGGCCCTACGAGCTCATCTACGCGATAGCGGACCACACAAAGGCGCTGACCTTCATGCTGGCCGATGGTGTTATCCCCTCCAACCTTAAAGCCGGCTACCTGGCGAGGCTCCTCATAAGGAAGAGCATAAGACACCTCCGCGAGCTTGGACTGGAAATGCCGCTGAGCGAGATAATGGCGATGCACATCAAGGCACTCTCCCCGACGTTCCCGGAGTTCAAGGAGATGGAGGAGGTAATCCTCGATATAGTCGACGTCGAGGAGAAGCGCTATCACGAGACCCTCAAGCGCGGAAGCGACCTCGTGAGGAGGGAGATAGCCAAGCTCAAGAAGTCGGGCAGGGAGGAGATACCCCTCGAAAAGCTCATCCTGTTCTACGAGAGCCACGGCCTAACCCCTGAGATAGTCGCGGAAGTTGCTGAGGAGGAGGGGATTAGGGTTCACATACCGGACAACTTCTACACCCTCGTCGCCAAGGACGCCGAGAAGACCGCCAGGGAGGAGGCCGCCAAATACGTCGTTGACTTCGAGCTCGTCAAGGACCTGCCCGACACGAGGACGCTCTACTACGAAGACCCGTTCATGAAGGAGTTCGACGCAGAGGTTCTCAGGGTCATAGACGACTGGGTCGTTCTCAACCAGACCGCCTTCTACCCAGAGGGCGGCGGTCAGCCCTGTGACCTCGGAGAGCTGAACGGAGTGAAGGTCCTGGACGTCCAGAAGGTCGGAAAGGTAATCCTCCACAGGGTGGAGAGGCCCGAGGCCTTCAAGGAGGGGGCTAAGGTTCACGGAAGGATTGACTGGGAGAGGAGAATACAGCACATGCGTCACCACACAGGAACCCACGTCCTCATGGGCGCCCTTGTGAGGGTTCTCGGCAAGCACATCTGGCAGGCCGGGAGCCAGCTCCACACCGACTGGGCGAGGCTGGACATTTCCCACTACAAGCGCATAACCGAGGAGGAACTCAGGGAGATAGAGCGCCTTGCAAACCGCATCGTCATGGAGAACAGGCCGGTCAGGTGGGAGTGGCTGCCGAGGACCGAGGCCGAGATGAAGTACGGCTTCCGCCTGTACCAGGGTGGCGTTGTTCCCGGCAGGGTGATCAGGATACTCAACATCGAGGACTGGGATGTCCAGGCCTGCGGTGGAACCCACCTGCCGAACACCGGACTTATAGGTCCTATTAAGATTCTAAGGACGGAGCGCATACAGGACGGAGTCGAGCGTATAATCTTCGCCGCTGGTGAGGCAGCGGTCAGCTGGATGCAGGAGACGGAGAGGATACTCAAGAGGACGAGCGAGGTCTTCCGCGTGCCGCCGGAGAAGGTTCCCGAGACGGCGGAGAGGTTCTTCAACGAGTGGAAGCAGGCCAGAAAAGAGGTGGAGAAGCTGAGAAAAGAACTCGCAAAGCTCCTCGTTTACGAGCTTGAGAGTGAGGCCGAGAAGGTCGGCGACGTCGAGTTCATCGGAGCCGTGGTGGAGGGGACTATGGATGACCTCCGCGAGGCCGCCAACAAGCTCAGGAAGGACAACAGGGTCATCGTCCTTATCAGCAGGGAGGGACATTTCGTCGTTGCTGTTGGGGACGGCCTCGACCTCAAGGCCGGGGAGCTCGCAAAGGTGGTGACCTCCGTCGCCGGCGGTGGTGGCGGCGGACGGAAGGAGCTCGCCCAGGGCAGGATAAAGAACCCGCTCAAGGCGGAGGAAGCTATAGCCGAGGTGAAAAAGCGCCTCGGCTGATTCAAAATCTTTGGGGTGGTTGAAATCAGGGTGAAGGCTCTGACCAAGGAAGCGGCTGAAATAGCCCGGGGAATGGGGTTGATGGCGGTTCCCGAGTATCGAACGGCCGACGGCACCAGGATTGACCTGGCGATACTGAGCGATGGGAAGAAGCTGCTCGCAATCGAGTTCGAGAACTCCTACAAGTGGATCCGTCAGAGGCTTCTTTACAACATCGTCAAGGCTTCCAGGGCCGGTTTCTCGGAGCTCTGGGTGGTGTACCCGTTTCAGGTGCCACCCCTCGGCTGGATAAACGAATACGCCCTGGAGCTGGGCGTGGAGCTGAAGATCCTTGAGCCGGAGGAGTTCAGGGAAAAGATAAGAAGCGTCAGAGCCCAGTAGGCTCGTCTATGAAGAAAACATCAATTCCAAACTTTTCTTTTATGACCTCCATCAGGGCCTTAACCCCGAGCGTCTCGGTCTTGTAGTGTCCGGCGACGGCAACGCTTATTCCCAAGTCGAGTGCGGTTAGGTAATCCGCGTGTCCGAACTCGCCGGTTACGAAGAGGTCAACACCCTTCCTCTTGCCCTCCTCGAGTGCAAAGGCTCCGGCGCCGGTTATTGCCCCAACTACTCCTATCTCCCTCTCCCCGAACTCGTAGGTTCTGACGGTCGTGCCGAGCCTCTCGGCCAGAATCTGGACGACCTTTTCTATGGGCTGCGGCTCCTCAAACTTCCCGAGGAAGCCGATGGTTGCTCCCCTGTATTCCCCAAAGGCCTCCTTTGGCTCAAGGCCAAGAAGTTCCAAAAGCTGGACGTTGTTTCCGACCTCGGGATGGGCGTCCAGGGGAATGTGTGCCGCGTAGAGGTTCATGCCCGCATCGAAGAGCGCCTTCAGGCGCCTGTAATGGATTCCGGTGACGTGGCTCAGCCCGCCCCATATTATGCCGTGGTGGACGATGAGCATGTCCGCCCGTCCCCCGGCGGCACGTTCTATGGTCCTCAGAGTAGCGTCAACCGCAAAGGCGACCCTCTCGACTTCCGCCTTCCCCTCCACCTGGAGGCCGTTGCTCGACTTGTCGGGGTAAGCCTGAACGTTGAGGTATTCGTCAAGGAAGGCCACCAGCTCGTCGCGGTTCATTGGCATCACCATACTCACCTGTTGAACTATTCACTGACTGAATATCTCCGGCAAACCCTTTTAAAACCGAGCCTCAACTCCAGCCGAGAGGTGTTGGGATGGGTGATGGTGAGTTTAGGAAGGCCGTTGAAGAACTCGCGAGGGCCGTCATGAACGGCGAGATAAAGAGCCGTGAGGAGCTCAACAGGTACAAGATAGCCGTATCCAGGAAGTATCATCTCTCAAGGATTCCCGGTAACTCGGACATCCTCAAGGCCATCCCGGAGGACAGGCGGGATGAGTTCAGGGATCTGCTCAGGAGAAAGCCGACGAGAACGATAAGCGGCGTCGCTGTGGTCGCCATGATGACAAAGCCCTTCCCGTGCCCGCACGGCCGCTGCATCTACTGTCCAGGGGGCCCGAGCGTCGGCTCCCCTCAGAGCTACACGGGGAAAGAACCTTCCGCCCTTCGTGCCGTCCAGAGCGCCTACCACCCCTACATAATCATGATGCGCCGCCTCAAACAGCTCACGGACATAGGGCACGACGTGGACAAGGTGGAGGTCATAATCCAGGGCGGCACCTTTCCGGCGGTTGACCTGGACTACCAGGAGTGGTTCGTCAAGTGTGCCTTCAAGGCCATGAACGACTTCCCGCACTTCAAAGACATCGAAAACCTTGAGGAGAAGCTCGTACGGCTGATACTCCACAGAGATGAGTCCGTCTTTGATGAGGATCCGGAGTTCAGGGAGGCCTGGGAGAAGACCCACTCAAGGCCCTACTACTACCTTGAAGACGAGCAGAGGAAGAACGAGAGGGCCAGGGTCCGGATGGTCGGCTTGACGATTGAGACTCGCCCGGACTGGGCCTTTGAGAGGCACATAGACAGGATGCTGAAGCTCGGGACCACGAGGGTCGAGCTTGGAGTGCAGACCATATTCAACTTCATCCACGAGAGAACCAAGCGCGGGCACGGCGTCGAGGAGATAGTCAGGGCGACCCAGCTCCTCCGCGATGCCGGTCTCAAAATCAACTACCACATAATGCCAGGCCTTCCCGGGAGCAACTTTGAGAGGGATCTGTATACCTTCCGGGCGATCTTCGAGGACTCCCGCTTCAGGCCGGACATGCTGAAGATATATCCAACGCTTGTTACGGCAGACGCGCCGCTCTATCGTCAGTGGAAGGAGGGCAGGTACCGCCCCTACCGTACGGAGGAAGCGGTGGAGCTCCTCGTCGAGGCCTACAGGCTCTTCCCGAAGTGGGTTCGCGTGATGAGAATCCAGCGCGACATACCCGTTCAGCTCATCGTTGACGGCGTCAGGCACTCCAATCTGGGCCAGCTCGTCTTCAACGAACTCGTGAAGCGCGGGATAAGGCCCAGGGAGATAAGGTTTAGGGAAGTCGGGCACATGATGGAGAAGTTCGGGATAGAGCCGGAGACCGAGCACATAAAGCTCCTCCGCGAGGACTACGAGGCCGCCGGCGGCAGAGAAATATTCCTGAGCTTTGAAGATACCCGGAACGACATCCTGATCGGCTTCCTCCGCCTCAGGATTCCGAGCGAGAAGGCCCACAGGAAGGAGATAAACTGCTGCCCTTCGGCCATAGTCAGGGAGCTCCACATTTACGGCCCGCTCGTTCCCATCGGCGGAAAGCCCCGCTACGAGTGGCAGCACAGGGGCTACGGAAGGGAACTGCTTGCCGAGGCCGAGAGGATAGCGAGGGAGGAGTTCGACGTGAAGAAGATGCTGGTCATCAGCGGCGTCGGCGTTAGGAACTACTACCGGAAGTTCGGCTACCAGAAGAACGGGCCGTACGTGGCGAAGAGGCTCGACAGGGGCTACGCTGACTTCGAAATCCGCGGGCACTTCGACGGCCACTTAAACACGTGAGGGGTATTTTATTCTTCCTCGGCTTTGGTTTATTTCCCCACCCGGTTCGTTGGAAAAACCTTTTCTCGTCAGTAAAACTTTTAAACACTGATGAACAACTATGGGCTGAGGTGGCCTGAATGGGCAAAAGCCGTAAGCCGCGAATATCCTACGAGACAAGCTTCCGGGCCAAGGTTCTCATCCTGGCTCTCATATTTGGCATCGCCATCTTCATGATAGTTTATTACCCCCTGCTGAGCCATCAGATCAACCCCTGGGGGGTTGCGGCGCCCAAGGGGCAGATCGTTCTTGCCCAGAACTTCACCATCGGTTCCGTGAACTACACCAACGCCGTCCCGGTAACGTCCCAGAACAACATACTCGTGCTCAAGGGCAACGACGACGCCGGGGACACACTGACAATGAGGATGACAACTCCCGGATGGTGCATCGACGTCTGGGTGTGGGGAGGCTCATCGAAAGGCTGGGGGCAGAAGTACGACTGCGCCAGGGAGGTTCAGCTGAGCCAGTATGCCTTCAAGAGGATTCCCACCCACGAGGCAAATGAGATACTCTACTGGTATCTTGAAACCGGCTACGTTATAGTCTTCCACAAGGAGGGTTCGGTTCAGAACTACGAGCTGGTCAACTTCACGGTGACCTACGGTGGGGAAACCGACTGGGGGGCCTTCAAAGTCTCCCTTGAAAGGTCGTGAGGTGATTCCATGCGGATTTCTTATGAGACGGCGTTTCGGCTCAAGGTTCTCTTCATAGTCCTCATTTTTGGTATCCTCATCTTCAGGATAGTCTACTACCCGCTCCTCACACACAAAACCGTGCCCTACGGCGTTGCCGCCCCGAAGGGACAGATTCTTCTGCTTGATAACATAACACTGGGCAACTACACCTGGGAGAACGCTGTGGACATGCAGAATCACCTCATACTGAAGGGCAGCGAGGACTACGGGGACTCAGTGTTCCTGGAGATTCAGACGCCGGGATGGTGTGCGGACGTTGCCTTCTGGGACGGGCAGAAGTTCATCGTGAGCGAGAAGTGCGTAAGGAAGCTGTCGATCTCCAAGTACTTCTTCGTGGTAACTTCGGCCTTCTACTGGTACGTGGAGCCCGGTTATCACCTGATCTTCTACAAGCCCGATGGAAAGCCTGAGAAGTACGAGCTGGTCAACTTCACGGTGACCTACGGTGGAGAAACCGACTGGGGGGCCTTCAAAGTCGCCTACGGAAAAAGTTAGAGGGCATTAAAGCCCGGCCTCTGCCTCTTTTTCATTGACCCTGCGCCGAGCGACATAACGATGAAACTGGCGCCCGCGGCTATAAGCTCAACGGCTACAAAGATTCCTCTGACCCGCGGACTCCACTCAGGCCAGTTGGCCAGTATCATAGCGTCGATGAAGAAGTCTATGACGCCGGAGAATATGACCAGCCCGCCGTTCTGAACCTCAGAAACCTCCGTGGCATGGTTTTCGAAAATATTCCGATGCGTTTTTAACCGGTCCCATAGATGAGATTCCATGAGGTTCGAACCGAGACCCTTCATTGAGCCGGTGTCCTTCAGGTGCCTCTATTGCCTCGACTGCTGCAGGGGGAGGCACGTGTATCTGACGCTGAGGGACATAGAGGGAATAGCAAAGGCCGGCCACGACCCACAGGAGTTCATCACCTTCTCAATAGAGGGGGATAAAATCCGCTTCGTTCTCGCGGTCAGGGAGTGGGATCTGGGCTGCGTCTTCCATGACCCGGAAACCGGAAAATGCAGAATTCACAGAGTCAATCCGATAATCTGCCGGATCTACCCTTTCATGGTGTCGCGTAAACCTCTTGGGATTGAGGGCGAGAGGCCCTTCGAGTATGAGGGGGAAGAGCTCTGGCTGTACTACGATGCCTCCTGTCCGGGTATAAACCCGGAGGAACCCGAGATCCGCATAACCCCTGAGGAGATTGCGCGGCTCGGTCTTGAATTCGAGAGGGAGTTTGAGAAAACTGACATGGAGGGTCTCGCAGAGCTCATGGACAGACTCGAAAGGTAAATATGTACCCAGTGACTACCTTGAAACATGAAGGACTGGAGGCTCATACTGCTCCTCGGCTCTTTCCTCGTACAGGCAGTGCTCAACCTTGTGTTCTACGGGATTCCTGCCATAATGCTCTCCAAAATGCTTCCCGAGTTCTTTTACCCTGAGCTGGCGTGGAGCCTCAAGCTTTTCATCCTCTGCTACTTTTTAACGGCCTTTATCTCCCTTTACTACCTTGGAATCTCACCCAGGCCGGAACGGGGCAGGCTCTTCGGGACGGTTTACTTCACAGTCGGCATGGTCGGTGCGGCATTGGTCATTGTGAGGTTCCTCTCAGATGCGGAGACGCCCCTGTTATTCGTTGCCTTCGGTGTGTGGTTTGCCGCATCTCTCTGTGGAATCATAGCCCTCTGGCTGGTGGAGGAAAGGATTCCCGAGGCGGCCGCCGCGGTGGTAATGGCTCTTCTTGGCGTCTCCGCCCTGATAAGCATCCTCCTTTCCGAATGGGTCGCGGTGGATTACTACGTCCACACTCGCATGGTCGGGGGCATGCCCGAGAACGCCACGGTGATCGCGGGTCATCCTGTTGAAGTGCCCCCCAACGCCACCAACGCAACGGGCTAACCTTTTAAGCCCGCCGTGAAACTAGTGACGGTGCGTGAAATGGTGGGGGAACTCAGGTATCGCCGTGCTTCATCGTGGGAGTACGATTTAATCCTCCGCGAGGCCGAGAAGTACGGCGAGCTCAGGCATCATTTTTTTGCCGTCGTCGAGGGAAAGTTCCGCGACGTTTACGCCGTGAACGAGAGTCTGTGGCGGGAGATTGAGCGAATGAAGGTTAAGCCCTACGCCTACGGAACCTTCATCGGCACGATAAAGGTCGATAAAAACCTCGTGGAGAAGTTCTATCCCAACGTGGAGTTCTTCTACTTCGTGAGGGTTGAGAGGAACTACGCTGTTCTCAGTCCAAAGGCGGGATTCCTCTTCACGACGGGAAAGGATGTCCCGAGGAGCGGTGTGAGGAGATACATCTGGCAGGGTACGAAGAAGCTGGTGGTCTACGACGAAAACGGTGTTATCCTTGGCATAGGCAGGATAAACCCGGAGAGCAAGAGGAAGTTCATTCTGAACGTTACCGATGTTGGAGAGTTCATAAGGAGAAAACGCTAATCGGGCAAAGGAGGTATAAGAGAAAGAATCCTGCTTCAGTCATTCTCGTTGTTCTTCCTTTCGAGTTTCTCCTCCCACGTGAGTATCATGTGGGTGAATGTCTCGTCTTCCTCCTCTATCCCGCGCTTTATCTCGGAAACGTGGGCGTACTGGGCGCGGAGCTTGTCGAGGATGTAGTCGACAGCCTTCTCAGGATCTGCGGTGGTTCCGCAGGTGTAGACGTCCAAAGCCGCGTAGCCCTTCTCCGGCCAGGTGTGTATCGAGATGTGGCTCTCGGCGACGATGACCATTCCGCTGACGCCGGTGGGGGAGAACTTGAAGAAATAGCTCGCTTTGACCTCCATTTTACCGACCTTGGCTGCTTCCAGGAATATTTCTCTTATCCTGTCAGCGTTACCGAGGATTTCGGGATCGCAACCGGCGGCCTCAACAACGTAATGGAACCCGATCGTCTCTATCTCAGCCATGGCTCTCACCTCTTGTTGCTCCTATTACGAACCCTTTTTAAAGTTAAGCCCCAAAGCGGGGAACTGTGAACGGGCCGTTTTGGTGTTGAACTGCTCTGAATTGGTCTGGAATTTATTGAGCGGTGGTGTCCTTCCCGTTATGAAAATTTTCCAAAAGCTCGTGGAGGATTCTCCACAATTCCGATTTGAAGGCTCTTTCATGGGTTAAGCCCCTTCTGCGCCCAGTTTAATCCTGCTCACCGGTGACCTTTTTTAGGCGTGAACCACTAATTTTAAAACTCGTACCTCCAACTAACGACAAGTTTACTAAAACTCACGAAGGGGTGAAGGTATGTCGAAGCCTAAATCAAAGGCAAAGCCCACGGCAGGGGATGCCGTGAGGGCGAAGAAACAGGAAAAGCTGAGCTTCCTCGCAAGGATGGAATACAGGAAGATGATAATGTACCCGCTCGCGGTCTTCGTGATAGCCCTGATACTTCTCGCGGTCAACTTTCCAACGCTGGGGATAGACCTCCGGGGCGGTGTCGTGGTTACCGCCTACGGGGTTAACGCGAATCCCGATGAACTGGCCAAGTACATAAGCGATAAAATCGGCGTGGAGGTTAGGGTCGAGAGCTTCACCGGTGTCGAAACCAGCGGTGTCAGGGTGTACGCTCCCATAGGCACCGACCCGCTCAAAATAATCGACGTCATGAAGGAGAGATATCCGGACGCTGAATACACTCACAGTGAGGTGCAGCCGACCTTTGGAGAGATAGCCCAGCAGCAGGGGATAAGGGCGCTGGTGTTTGCATTCCTCGCCATGGCTGTCGTGGTCTTCCTGTTCTTCAGGAACCTGGTGCCGTCCCTCACGATAATATTCTCCGCACTCTCTGACATGACGATAGCCGTTGCCCTGATGGGCATCTTCGGAATCGAGCTCACCACCGCCACGATAGCGGCCCTGCTAATGCTCATAGGTTACACCGTCGACAGCAACATACTCCTGACGACCAAGCTCCTCAGGAGAAAGGAGGACTCAATAGACAAAGCCTACCTCTCGGCCGTTTCGACGGGCTTCACCATGAGCACCACGACGCTCGGTGCCCTGCTGATCCTCTGGATAATCTCGACCTCACAGACCATAGACAACATCGCCATAGTCCTCATCTTCGGTCTGCTCGCCGACTTCATGAACACGTGGGTTCTCAACGCGGGCGTGCTCAGGTGGTACCTCACCAGGGAAGCTACCAGGGGTGGTAAGGCATGAAGAGAAGAACCAAAAAGCTCCTTCTAAACTGGAGGATAATCCTGCTCACGCTCTTCCTCATAGGCTCGATAGCGACCCTTGCCCTCAGGCCTCTCACCTTTGGTATTGACATAAGCGGCGGTGTTGCGCTCGTTGCCCAGACAGAACACCCCGTCGACACAAAGACCATGCAGCTCGTCGTTGATTCACTGCAGAAGAGGCTTAACACCCTCGGCCTTAGGGACATAACCGTTGAGGCCCAGGGAGACCAGATAGTCCTCATTAAAGTTGCCAACGTTACCTCCCCGGAGGAGGCGAATCAGATAAAGAGCGTCATCGAAAGCCAGGGTGTCTTCTACATGGAGTTTGCGGGCACAATCTTTGGAACTGGCAACGACGTTGAGTACGTTGGCATCTACAAGATAAATCCCGACAACAGCTGGAGTGTTCCCTTCAGGATCTCCAAGGCCGCCGCCGAGAAGTTCGCCGAGCTTGCCAAGGGTAAGGCCGGCTGGCCGGTTGACATGTTCCTTGACCCACCGGTCAACTCCCTGATGGTCGTTCCCGAGAGCGTTTACAAGGCTATGAACAGCTCGGAGTTCAACGCCGAGGCCCCGGAGGCACCGACGCTTCTGGAGAGGGTCACCAAGGCCTTCAACATAAGCGTCGTCGCCTACGCCAACCAGAGCGCCGACGAGATAGCCAAGCTTGCCCAGGGCAAGGACAAGATCGTTCTCGTTGACGTCCCGCAGGAGCTTCAGACCCAGCTTGAGGGAATGAACCTCACGGTAAGGTACGTTCCGAGGGCCCAGGGCGAGAGCGACCACGCGCTCATAGTCAGGGTTCTTGGCCTTTACGGCCCGTACTCCCTCGGCGAGGGCTTGACCGTTGGACAGCCACAGCAGGACGTTCAGATAACCGGAAGCGCCCCCGACAGGCTCACGGCCGAGCAGGAGGCGAGCACCATATACACCGTTCTTAAGAGCGGTTCGCTTCCCGTCAAGCTCAGCGTCGTGGGAATGGAGTTCATATCTCCGAGGCTCGGTGAGGGCTTCAGGACCCAGGCCCTCTACGCGGGCATAGGTGCGCTCATAACCGTCCTGCTCATCGTCTACTTCCACTACAGGAAGTGGAAGATAGCCATACCGGTCGCCTCGACCAGCCTCTTTGAGGCGATAATCATCCTGGGCTTCGCGGCTCTGATCAAGTGGAACCTCGACCTGCCCAGTATCGCCGGTATCATCGCGGCCATAGGTACTGGTGTCGACCAGCAGATAGTCATAACCGATGAACTCCTCGGAGGGGAGAAGGCCACGAGGATAAGCAGGCGCTCAAGCATGCTCAAGAGAATGGGGAGGGCGTTCTTCGTCATCTTCGCCTCGGCGGCAACGACGATAGCGGCCATGAGCTTCCTGCTGGTCTACTTCGTCGGAACGCTCAAGGGCTTCGCCTTCACGACGATACTCGGAGTGCTCATCGGAATCCTGATAACCAGACCGGCCTACGCTGAAATAGCCAAATACCTCCTCGGTGAGGACTGATGTTCGTCGTGATAATGGGTGCCGGAAGGGTCGGCTTCCTGGTCGCCAAGATGCTTGAGGAGGAGGGACACGACGTAACGATAATAGAGATGAACAAGGAGCGCGCCAAGGAGCTCTCCCTCCTCATCAATGGTCTGGTCATCGAGGGCGATGCGACCGATCCGAAAACGCTGGAAGAGGCCAACATAAAGCAGGCGGATGCCTTTGCAGCCTTGACGGGCAAGGACGACGCCAATCTGCTTGCCTGCATACTGGCGAAGCACCTCAACCCAAAGATAAAGACGTCGCTCAGAATAAGCAACCCTCAAAACAGGCGCATATTCGAGGAGGTCACCGACCTCAAGCGGTACTTCGACTTCGTGATCTCGCCGGAGGAAATAGCCGCCGAGTACATCAGCAGGAACATAGTCACGCCGGGCTTCGACCGCGTTTTGTTCCCGAAGGAAGGCGCTGAGATAGTTCGCTTCAACATCAACGGGGACAGTGAGATAGCGGGCAAGCTGGTCAAGGATCTGAAGCTGCCGAGGGACGCGCTAATGGTGGCGGTTTACGACGACAAGGGCAACCTGCTAATCCCATCGGGCGATACCAAGCTTCCGGAGAGGGGACAGGTCATAATCTTCGCCAAGAATAGTGTTCTCGACGACGTGAAGAGGCTTTTGGAGAAGAAAAAACCCAACAATGAAAGTTAATATGACATTTTTTTCAACTTTCATGTTCATTTTTGTTCCTTCCTCGTCATATCCACTGTTCACAGGCCAAAAACTATTTAAACCGATTAGGGAAGCCAAAGGTGGCGTGAGGATCACCTGTTTTCGGTGTCATTGGGGGGCTAATCATGGAGGACGTCATCAAGCAGATTGTTGACGCAGAGAAACAGGCTGAAGAGAGGATCGAGAGGGCCAAGGAGGAAGCCAAGGAGATAGTCCTCAAGGCCCGTGAGGAGGCCAAACTTCTCGAAAGGAGCATAGTTGAGGAGGCCGAGAAGAACGCAGAATCCCTCATTGAAAAAGCCCGCCTTGAGGGGGAGCAGGAAGCGAGGAAGATACTGGAGGCGGGAGATTCCGAAATTGAGGAGCTCAAGGTAAAAGCCACCAACAACTTCGAGAAGGCCATCTCCGCGGGAATAGCGCTCGTGAGAGGGAGCTGAGATGTTCAAGCCTGAAGAGATGGTCAAGATAGAGGTCATCACCCTTAACCGGTACAAGGACAGTCTCCTGACGTACCTCCACGAGAACGGCGTGGTGGAGATAAGGGAGCTCGACGTCAAGATTGCACAGAAGGACTCCCCAAACGAGTACCACAGAAAGGCCGCTTCGTACAGCATAACCATTTCGAGGCTCGCTGACTTTCTTAAGGCCTACAGAAAGTCCACGGCAGGAGGCATCAAGGAGTTCATATTCCCGAAGGAGAAGGAGAGAAAGAGGTACAGGTACGAGGGGATAGAGAGGCTCATAAAGGACGTTGAGCGCTTTCTGTCCACGGTTGAGCCTGAGATAAAGGCCGTTGAGGGCAAGATAACCGCCACCCAGACGGAGATAGAGAGGATAAAGGGCGACATAGCGATACTGGAGCTTCTCTCGGTTCTCAACATCGACGTGTCATACCTCAAATCAACCGATATGCTCGAAATCGTCGTTGGAACCGTTGACAGGAACAGGTTTAAGCCCCTCATTGATGAGGTCACAGAGGCCACGGAGAAGAGGGCAGTTATAGTTTCAAAGGAACTGAAGGACAAGGTTTTGGCGGTATTCGTCTTCCTCAAGGCCGATTACGACAGGGCAAACCCAATCCTGGCCAAGTACTCCCTTGAGAGGCTTGAGGTTCCCGAGGGGGAGGGAACGCCGAGGGAGCTCATAGCCGTCTATGAGGAGAAGCTCCGCGCCAAGGAGGAGGAGCTTGAGAGCGCCAAGAAGGACGCGGAGATGCTGGCTGAGAGGTACTACGAGGACGTTGTCTTCTACCAAGAGCTTATGGAGAACGAGCGCGACAAGTCAACTGTACTGCCGATGCTCGCCAGAACGAACATGACCTTCGCCTTGACCGGCTGGCTTCCCAGGAGCGACGTTCCGGGGGTTCTGGACGGCATCAAGAGGGTGACCAACGGTACGGCCTACATCAACATCAGGGAGCCAACCGAGGAGGAGCTTGATGAGATTCCAATAAAGCTCAAGAACCCCGGCTGGGCCAGGCCCTTCGAGATGCTCACCGAGATGTACGGCGTTCCAAAGTACAACGAGATAGACCCCACCCCGATAATAACGTTCACCTATTCCTTCTTCTTCGGCTTCATGCTCACCGACTTTATGTATGGCCTCATAATAGCGATAATAGCCGCGCTCCTCGTCAAGGGACACAGGAAGTTCAACGACGGCACCTACAAGTTCGCCTACACCCTGCTGATAAGCTCCTTCTTCACCATGGCGATGGGCGTTATCTTCGGCAGCTACTTCGGCAACGCCCTTGACCTCGCAGGGCTCACTGTCCCGCGCGTCTGGGACACCTTCCAGGATGCCCTCGTGGTGCTCCAGTTGGCTCTGGCCATAGGCATAGCCCACCTCTTCACCGGCTACACCGTCGGCTTCATAGTCAAGCTCAGGAACGGCGAGATAAAGGATGCTGTACTCGACCAGCTCTCGTGGATGCTCATAATACTCGGACTAACCTTCCTGTTCCTGGCGAGCAGGGATCCGGGGCTGAGCATGCCAGGCAAGGTGCTCTTCGGCGCTGGTCTGGTGCTGTTCATACTCAGCGAGCTCAAGAACGGTGCACTGGCGGCTCTCCTGGTCATCTCCGACTTCTTCGGCTTCGTGGGCAGCTGGCTCAGCTACGCAAGGCTCATGGCACTCGCTTTGGCGACCGCGGGAATCGCGATGGTTGTGAACATACTTACCCAGATGGTCTGGGGCGTAAGCATCGGCCCCGTTCCCATAGGCATAGTCATTGGAATCATACTGTTTGCCGGCGGCCAGCTGTTTTCGGTCGCCATCAACGCCCTCGGAGCGTTCGTTCACTCGCTCCGTCTTCAGTACGTTGAATTTTTCGGCACGTTTTACTCAGGTGAAGGTAAACCCTTCCAGCCCTTCAGGGCAAAAAGAGAAGTATCTGAGTTGGAGTTTGAAGCTTAAGGAGGTGCATGAAAGATGGATCCGATAGTTTACGTATCCCTCGGTGCGGCCCTTGCCGCAGGAATAGCTGGAGCAGCTTCGGCCTTTGGTGTCGGTATAGCCGGTGCCGCAGCGGCCGGAGTCGTCGCCGAGGATGAGAGGAACTTTAAGAACGCCCTCATCCTTGAGGGTCTGCCAATGACCCAGAGTATATATGGCCTCATTACCCTGTTCCTCATCCTGATGGTCTCCGGAATCCTCGGTGGCGGCTTCAAGTTCACCGACCCGACCAACATGGACAACATCGTTAAGAGCGCCATCCTCCTCGGTGCAGGATTGACCGTTGGCCTTACCGGCCTCTCGGCAATACCGCAGGGAATCATCGCCAGCGCCAGCATTGGTGCCGTCGCCAAGAACCCGAAGACCTTCACCCAGGGAATCATATTCTCCGCTATGGCGGAGACCATGGCAATCTTCGGTCTCGTCGGCGCTCTGATCATGATAGTTACCGGAGTCGGCTTCTGACTCCCACAAACTTTCTTTATGGCAACGGGGAGGAAGGAAGATGGATGGAGCAGAGCTGATCATTCAGGAGATAAACAGGGAAGCGGAGCAGAAGATACAGTACATACTCAGCGAGGCCCAGAAGGAGGCGGAGAGGATTAAGGAAGAGGCGAGAAAGAGGGCCGAAGCGAGGGCCGAGTGGATACTCAGGAAGGCCCAGACCCAGGCGGAAACGGAAAAGCAGCGCATAATAGCTAACGCGAGGCTTGAGGTCAGAAAGAAGCGCCTTGAGGTTCAGGAAGAGCTCATCCAGGAGGTAATAACCGCCCTCAGGGAAAGGCTCGCGGAGCTTTCCGAGGAGGAGTACTTCCCGATGCTCATCGACCTCACCGTTAAGGCCCTTGAGGAGCTCGGCGGGGAGGCCTGCCTTGTCCGCTCCAACGAGAAGACCTTGAAGCTGCTTGAGAGCAGGCTGGAGGAGTTCAGGAAGTCTGTCACGGCAAGGCTCGGAAGGGACGTTGAGATAAGCCTCGGTGAGCCGATATCGACCATAGGCGGCGTCATCGTTGAGACCCCCGACGGCTCTGTTAGGGTCGACAACACCTTCGAGGCCAGGATAGAGAGGTTTGAGAGTGAACTGAGGGCAGAGATAGCCAAGGCTCTCTTCGGGTGAGGTTAATGGAAGCAGGAGCCGTAAGCGGGATCCTCAACACGACGCTGGCTGTAGTGTTTGTGTGGGTGGGATACAAGACGGCCAGGATAGTGTGGAAGTACACCCCCTATTCATACCCCAACGCAAGGATAAAGGCCATGGAGGCGAAGCTCCTCACCGAGCAGCGCTTCAACGAGCTGGCCGAGAGCAGAACGTTGCAGAACTTCGTCGTCAGCCTGGAGGACACCGACTACAAGGACTACCTCACCAACGTTTCGACCTACACCATCGAGGAGATAGAGAGGGCCCTGGAAAAGGCCCTTGCCGGAACCTACGAGCTGATGATTAAGATCCTCCCGAAGAGGGTTAACCCGTTCTTCAGGCTTATGCTTGAGGAGTGGGACGTCAGAAACATAGCCAGCGTGGTCAAGGCCAAGTTCTCGGGCGAAGTTGCCGGCGACTACGTCATGGAAATAGGCCCCATGCTCCCCAAGGTCAAGGCCATGGCAGAGGCAAAGACCATGGAGGAGATACTTGTTATCCTTGAGGGCACCCCCTACGAGGAACCCTACCAGAGGCTGCTCCTCGGGGAGATATCACTTCAGGAGTTCGAAACCGAGCTCTACAGGATGCACTACGGAAAGCTCCTTCGCTATGCCCTCTCAAAGAAGGACGATGAGCGCGTCATTCTTGAGGAGTTCATCAGGCTTAAGATCGATAAGACCAACATACTTACAGTCCTCAGGGCGAAGTCGGCCGGAATGACCGCGGAGGAGATAAGACCGCTGATAATTCCTGGGGGAAGCATAAAACTCGACCCGCTCCTCCACGTCGACGACCTGAGCATGGCTTTAGCTGAGCTTGATTCCACCAAGTACGGAAAGGTCATCAGGGACGTCAGGGAGGACGTCGAAAGGGATCTCAGTGTCCTTGAAAAGGCCCTTGAGAGGCACATCCTTGAGAGGATGAACGAGCTCAACAGGTTCTGCCCGCTCAGCGTCGCTGCACCGCTCAGCTACATCCTCCAGAAGGAGAGGGAAGTGCGGAAGCTCAGGGCCATAGCGAAGCTCATCGAGGACGGGGTTCACCCCGAGAGGATAAAGCAACTCGCGGGTGATGTTGCATGAAGATAGCCGTGCTTGGCGATAAGGACACCGCGCTCGGCTTCAGGCTGGCCGGTGCCCATGAGGTTTATTCCTTCGACGACACCCCGCTTGATATGGAGAGGCTCCGGAACAAGCTGAAGGAGCTCGTCGAGAGGGACGACATAGGAATAATCCTGATAACCGAGAGATTCGTTCAGAAAGTTGAACTTCCGGAGGTTACCCTTCCAATCATCCTTCAGGTGCCGGACAAGTCCGGCTCCAAGCTTGGTGAAGAGGCGATCAAGGAGATAGTTAGAAGGGCAATTGGTGTTGAGCTGAAGAGGTGAAGGGAAATGGGAAGGATAATTCGTGTTACCGGTCCGCTCGTCGTTGCCGACGGAATGAAGGGCTCGAAGATGTACGAGGTCGTCCGCGTCGGCGAAATGGGACTCATAGGAGAAATCATCCGCCTTGAGGGTGATAAGGCCGTTATCCAGGTCTATGAGGAGACCGCAGGCATAAGACCGGGTGAGCCGGTTGAAGGAACCGGCGCTTCACTGAGCGTCGAGCTCGGTCCCGGACTGCTCACCGCTATGTACGACGGTATTCAGAGGCCGCTTGAGGTTCTCAGGGAACTGAGCGGCGACTTCATAGCGAGGGGTCTCACCGCCCCCGCCCTGCCGAGGGACAAGAAGTGGCACTTCACCCCGAAGGTCAAGGTTGGAGATAAGGTCACTGGCGGCGACATCCTCGGTGTCGTCCCCGAGACCAGCATCATTGAGCACAGGGTTCTCGTCCCCCCGTGGGTCGAGGGTGAGGTAATCGAGATTGTCGAAGAGGGCGACTACACCATCGAAGAGGTCATAGCCAAGGTCAAGAAGCCCGACGGAACCATCGAGGAGCTCAAGATGTACCACCGCTGGCCCGTCCGTGTCAAGAGGCCCTACAAGAGGAAGCTTCCGCCCGAGGTTCCGCTCATCACCGGCCAGAGGACGATAGACACCTTCTTCAGCCAGGCCAAGGGTGGAACGGCCGCCATCCCGGGACCCTTCGGTTCGGGTAAGACCGTCACCCAGCACCAGCTCGCCAAGTGGAGCGACGCACAGGTCGTCGTCTACATCGGCTGCGGTGAGCGCGGAAACGAGATGACGGATGTGCTTGAGGAGTTCCCCAAGCTCAAGGACCCGAAAACAGGGAAGCCGCTCATGGAGAGGACGGTGCTCATAGCAAACACCTCGAACATGCCTGTTGCTGCCCGTGAGGCGTCAATCTACACCGGAATCACCATCGCCGAGTACTTCAGGGACATGGGCTACGACGTGGCTCTGATGGCCGACTCAACCTCCAGGTGGGCCGAGGCGCTCCGTGAGATTTCTGGCCGTCTTGAGGAGATGCCCGGTGAGGAGGGTTACCCGGCCTACCTCGCGAGCAAGATAGCCGAGTTCTACGAGCGTGCCGGCCGTGTCGTTACCCTCGGAAGCGACGAGAGGATTGGTAGCGTCTCTGTTATCGGTGCCGTTTCACCGCCCGGCGGTGACTTCAGCGAGCCCGTCGTCCAGAACACCCTCCGTGTCGTCAAGGTGTTCTGGGCGCTCGATGCCGACCTCGCGAGGAGGAGGCACTTCCCGGCAATCAACTGGCTCAGGAGCTACTCACTCTACATCGATGCCATCCAGGGCTGGTGGGAGCAGAACGTTGACCCGGATTGGAGGAAGATGCGCGACCAGGCAATGGCACTCCTTCAGAAGGAGGCCGAGCTCCAGGAGATAGTCAGGATCGTTGGTCCGGACGCCCTGCCGGACAGGGAGAAGGCGGTGCTCATCGTTACGAGGATGCTCCGTGAGGACTACCTCCAGCAGGATGCCTTCGACGAGGTCGACACCTACTGCCCGCCGAAGAAGCAGGTAACGATGATGCGCGTAATCCTCAACTTCTACGAGAAGACCATGGAGGCCGTTGACAGGGGAGTCCCCGTTGACGAGATAGCCAAGCTCCCTGTCAGGGAGAAGATAGGCCGTATGAAGTTCGAGCCCGAGATAGAGAAGGTCGCGGCGCTCATCGATGAGACGAACGAGCAGTTTGAGGAGCTCTTTAAGAAGTACGGAGCGTGATGTCGATGCCGGGAATGGAGTACTCAACCGTTAGCAAGATTTACGGGCCGCTCATGATCGTCCAGGGCGTCAAGGGTGTGGCATACGGTGAGGTCGTCGAGATTGAGACCGAGAGCGGCGAGAAGAGAAAGGGGCAGGTTCTTGAGGCCAGGCAGGACATGGCGATCGTCCAGGTCTTCGAGGGCACGAGGGATCTCGACATAAAGACCACCCGCGTTCGCTTCACCGGTGAGACCCTCAAGGTGCCCGTCAGCATGGACATGCTCGGCAGGGTCTTCAACGGTATCGGGAAGCCGATCGACGGAGGCCCGGATATAATCCCTGAGGACAGGCGCGATGTCCACGGTGCCCCTCTAAACCCGGTCGCGAGGGCCTACCCGAGGGACTTCATCCAGACCGGTGTGAGCGCGATAGACGGAATGAACACCCTCATCCGCGGTCAGAAGCTGCCCATATTCAGCGGTTCAGGTCTCCCGCACAACATGCTCGCGGCCCAGATAGCCAGGCAGGCGAAGGTCCTTGGCGAGGAGGAGCAGTTCGCCGTCGTCTTTGCGGCGATGGGTATCACCTACGAAGAGGCCAACTTCTTCAAGAAGAGCTTCGAGGAAACCGGTGCAATAGAGAGGGCGGTTCTCTTCCTGAACCTTGCAGACGACCCGGCCATCGAGCGCATCATCACCCCGCGTATGGCCCTCACCGTGGCTGAATACCTCGCCTACGACTACGACATGCAGGTTCTGGTTATCCTCACCGACATGACCAACTATGCCGAAGCTTTACGTGAGATTTCAGCCGCTCGTGAGGAGGTTCCCGGAAGGCGCGGTTATCCGGGTTACATGTACACCGACCTGGCTACCATCTACGAGCGCGCCGGAAGGGTCAGGGGCAGGAAGGGTTCCATCACGCAGGTGCCCATCCTGACGATGCCCGACGACGACATCACCCACCCGATTCCCGACCTTACCGGCTACATTACCGAGGGCCAGATAGTCCTCAGCAGGGAGCTCCACAGGAAGGGCATCTACCCGCCAATCGACGTCCTCCCCTCCCTCAGCCGTCTGATGAAGGACGGTATCGGTAAGGGAATGACCAGGGAGGACCACCCGCAGCTCAGCCAGCAGCTCTACGCCGCCTACGCCGAGGGACGCTCCCTGAGAGACCTCGTGGCGGTCGTCGGTGAGGAAGCCCTCAGCGAGACTGACAGGAAGTACCTCAAGTTCGCGGACCGCTTTGAGAGGGAGTTCGTCGCCCAGAGGTATGACGAGGACAGGAGCATCTTCGAGACCCTCGACCTTGGCTGGGAGCTTCTGGCAGAGCTTCCGGAAAGCGAGCTCAAGCGTGTCAGGAAGGAGTACATCCTCAAGTACCACCCCAAGTACAGGAAGAGGGAGGACTGACCTCCCTTCAACCCTTAGGTGGTCGAGATGGCAGAGCTGCTCAACGTCAAGCCCACCCGTATGGAGCTCCTGAACCTCAAGAGGCGCATTAAGTTAGCCAAGAAGGGCCACAAGCTCCTGAAGGACAAGCAAGATGCACTGGTCATGGAGTTTTTCACGATATACGATGAGGCTCTGAGCCTCCGTGAGGAGCTGGGCAGGAAGATGGCGGAGGCCTTTGCGAGCCTCCAGGCGGCGGAGATAGACGTCGGAACCCTGCGCCTCAAGGAGATAGGCCTCTCAGTGAAGCCCAACAGGGAGGTCGAGATAAGAAGGAGGAACGTAATGGGCGTTCCAGTTCCGCTCATCGAGGCGAAGTCCTTCAGGAGGAGCACGAACGAGCGTGGCTACGCCTTCGTTTCCAGCTCGGCAAAGGTGGATCTGGCGGCGGAAAAGTTCGAGGAGGTTCTCGACCTGGCGGTTCGCCTGGCTGAGGTGGAGGAGACCCTCAAGAGGCTCGCGAAGGAAATAGAGGTCACCAAGAGGCGCGTTAATGCCCTTGAGTACATCATAATCCCGCGCATGGAGGCGACGGTGAAATTCATCAAGCAGCGCCTCGACGAGATGGAGCGCGAGAACTTCTTCCGGCTGAAGAGGGTCAAGGCCCTCATCGAGGCCAGAACCCAGGCGGAGGGTTCGTGAAGCAACAACCCTTTTATTTCCAGCCTCCCTTTTTCTTCCGGTGGTGACATGACGGAAAGGCTGTTCTATCAAAATGCCTACCTCTGGGAGGCCGGCGCGAGGGTTGAGAAGGTTGAGAAGAGGGACAAGAAGGTGAGAATCCTGCTCGACAGGACTATCTTCTACCCCGAAGGCGGTGGCCAGCCTTCCGACAGGGGGATAATCGCCGGCGAGGGCTTCAGGATAACCGTCGAAAAGGTCGGGGGAAAGGAGGAGATATGGCACGAGGGGAAGCTTGAAGGACGCCTCCCCGAGCCGGGAGAACCTGTGAGGCTAATCCTCGATGCAGAGTGGCGCTACGAGAACATGCGCCAGCACACCGGCCAGCACATCCTCTCGGCGGTCTTCAAGGAGCTGTACGACGCTAACACGACCGGCTTTCAGATATTCAAAGGGTACAATAAAATAGAGATAGACTACCCGGGCGAGCTGGACTGGGACATGATTCTGGAGGTCGAGAGGAAGGCGAACGAGGTGGTCTGGAGGAACCTCCCGGTTCAGGTGGAGGTCTACGAGGAGCTCCCTGAGGAGCTGAAAGAGAAGCTCAGGAAGGAGCTCTCCGACAAGGTGAAGCCGCCCATAAGGATAGTCTCCATTCCGGGAGTTGACGTCATCCCCTGCGGCGGAACGCATGTGAGAAGTACCGGAGAGGTTGGCATCATAAAGGTCGTCCGCTTTTATAGAAAGAGCAGGAAGCTCTGGCGGGTAGAGTTCGTCTGCGGAAACAGGGCTTTGAGGTACTTGGATGAGCTTATAGCAGACTACTGGCGGAGTCTCGATGAGATGCCGAACAAGAACCGCCCCCTCATCGAGCGGGTGGGGGAGCTCAAGGCGGAAATCGAAAGGCTTGAGGGGGAAAAGGACGGCCTCAGGAGGGAGCTCTGGAGGTGGAAGGCCAGGGCACTCTTGGACAACGCAGAGGAAATCAGCGGGATAAAGCTTGTATCGTACATAGAGGATGCTCCGATGAAGGACGCCCAGGCTTTTGCTGTTTACCTCGTTGACAAGAACCCCGGCACTGTGGTTATGGCGGCCGGCGAGAACTACGTGATATTCGCCAAGAACAGGGAAGTTGAGGGTCTCTCAATGAACGACCTTCTGAGAACTGTCCTGTCAGAGGTCGGTGGCGGTGGCGGCGGCAGTGAGACCCTTGCGAGGGGAGGGGGGTTCAAGGTAGCACCCAAGGATGTCCTAAAGGCCGCCCGCAGGGCTCTGCGCGCTTACCTTGAGTGACGTTTTTCTTTTGGCAGTCTCTCCTTTTGGGACTTGTTGCTGGGGGTTTAATTAAAAGTAAAACTTTTTAAAGGTTGTCGGTTATTTTTACCGTTGTGAGTTAGAACCGCGTGCGCCTCCTTGAGGGGGTGTGTCCTTGTCCCTGGGGAGGATGGTACTCAGATACGCGATAGTAACCCTGCTGGTAGCCGTTGTGCTCGGGTATGCCATAAAAGGCGTTGTGGAGAAGAGGGCGTACTACGAGGCGGTTAGTTTCTTCCAGTACAATCCCAACGCGGGGAAGGTAATAGCCGCGGCAGAAAGACTGGGCATGGACCCAGTTGAGTACTACGTCAGGTACATTGCCCCGAATACCTATCCCGAGCTTGCCAAGTCTTCCATGCAGGTGGGTTTGGAGTACATGGCCGCAACTGTACGGGACATCCTTGGGCTCTCCGGATCACAGGGCTCGCGGAGCTTTCTCTACGGCATGGTGCGCCCCACATGGGGGCATGTGTACCGGACTCTCCTGTTTCTCGTTCTCGCGGATGTCTCTGTCGTTCTCCTTGCGCTCCTCCTGTCGTTTAAGGCAGTGAAAAGCGAGAGATTCTACACGTCCCTTCAGATGGCGGCCAGAACTTTCAACGGAATCCCCGTATGGTTCTTCGTTGTCCTCTTCTTCCTGCTCATAATATACTCCCCGATACCCTCGGAGCTTGCCAACGGCCTCAAAGGCTCCGGTTGGGAGATGCTCACTTACTTTATCTTTCCCGTTCTCTCGGTGCTCCTAGTGGCATCGTGGGGACTCGCGGAGGGCATAACCGTTGTTATGAGGGAAGAGTTCGGACAGCCGTACGTTGAAGCAAAGAGGGCCATGGGACTGCCCGAACGCCGCGTTAAGAGGCACGTTATCAGGGCATCGATAGTGCCGGTCATGCACATCTGGCTTCAGAACTTCATTGAAATTCAAACGCTGGTTCTCGTCGTTGACTACCTCTTCAGGCTCAACGGCCTTGGGACACTGCTGGCCTCGACGCTCATCATAACCCCCGACAACGTGTTTTTCTATGCGATGACATTTTCCTTCATCGTCACACTGCTCGTTCTCCTGAACTTTGTGGTCTCAATTGCGGTTGAGGTGCTCTCCATAATACTTGAGCCGAGGGGGATGGGATGAGGAGGAGAAAAGTGGGTGCACTGCTGCTGGCGGCGTTCTTCCTGTTCACGGCCGTTTCCTACGCCACACTCGATAAGACCAAGCTCAGAAACTGGGATAACTATCTGTTCTGGGTCGACTACCCGCGGGGCGCCAAACCCCTGTGGCTGGGTGACTCTTCGAAGTCGGTTCAGTTCAGGGGGCAGACTGAGTACATTGTAACAGGAAAGGCTCCCGTCAACATGATTTTCTGGGGAAACGGAGAGGTTTCGGTCACGATATTCCGTCCAGATGGTAAGGTCGTCCGGCTGAGTGGCGAGATAAACGGAACAACCAGCATGAACTCAAACATAGACCTCGTCCTCCAGGCGAGGCGCTTTGCCCTCCGGGTGCTTGGCCTTAGACGGGAGGACCTTGCGTTCATCACACCCACCCAGGCGCTTTTTATGGATGAAAACCGCAACCCCCTCCCCGGAAACTACACCATTCAGGTTTACCCTGCCAGCGTCGAGGTGCAGCTGATAGGGGACACCTACGGAGTTCTCGGTACCGACTACAAGGGCAGAGACCTCTGGGTCGGCTTCGTCGGTTCGACCGTCAACACGTTGGTTCTGGCGTTTTTGACGACGGTTCTAGTTATACTGATCGGTGTTCTCCTGGGTATAGGTTCCGGCTATTATGAGAGCCGGTTTGGGGATGCCCTCTCCGTTCTGCTTGAGGCCCTGAACTCTATCCCCTACCTCCCTCTGGCGATAGTGATTATATTCGTGCTGTCTTCAACGGGCTTTTATGGAAAGCGTGAGATGGGGACGGCTGAACTGGCGGTCATACTGTCCCTGCTTCTCGTCGGCAGATTTGCGAGTGCCGTTAGGGGCATAGTCATGCACGAGAAAGTTCAGGAGTACATAGAGTCTGCCAGGGCGCTGGGGGCAGGGGATATGGCTATAATCCTCAGACATATTATGAAGGCTGTGATTCCGTACGTCCTTTCGTACTCCACGCTCCTCTTCGCCCAGATTATAGCCGTTGTCTCCATACTCGGCCTGTTTGGAATAATTCCAGGAGTCAACTGGGGCTCCTTTGTGGCGGAAGCGTTTACCCAGAACGCCATCTACACCCTCTGGTGGTGGCCGCTCTCGCCCTCGGTTGCAATAGTTCTGGTGAGCATAGGACTGACGCTTCTTTCGGACGATTCACTACGTTAGGAACTCTTTTTCCGTGCTCAGGTCTAATGTGAATGTAGCTGAGGATTCATCCAAGACCTAAACGTTGCATAACAATCTTCCTCTGGAGCTCCGGGACACTGGGTTTTGACAGCTCCTTCTCCGCCTTCTCCCTGTCCATGAGGCCGTATCTGACGAGCGCCGCTATCCTCCTGTGCTCGAAGCTGTGGCCGTGTTTTTCCCAGTATCTCTCAAGTGCTGGCCCGAGGACGAGGCAGTTGGTGGTATAGCCCGGCAACTCCGGGAATTCGAAGGGAAGGCCTTTGAGAAGCTCAAGCCTCTCCTTCTCGGGCATCATGGAGAGAAGCCTTATCTGAGTGATCCCCCCTTTCATGGGTCTGTATGGGTGGTGGCCGAAGGGGAGCTCGTGGCCGGTGATTATGTAGCGGTAGCCGTTTCTGAGGGCGTATTTATGCAGCCTTTTCAGGGTTCTCCTGGAACAGCGCCTGCAGGGGGAGTCCCCCTTGAGAAGGGCTTCCCGGAAAATGTCAGAGTAATCGTAGCGCAGAACCGTGAATTGAACGTCAAGTGCCCTGGCAATCCTCTCCGCGTTTTCTATGGCCTCCTTCGCCATAAGCCCGTGGTCGACCATCACCGCCTCCAGTTCCGGCACTTTGTAGACCTCTTTTGCCAGATACAGCGCAACAGTGCTGTCCTTGCCGCCGGAGTATGCGACGATTGCCCTGTCAACGTTCTTCATAAGCTCCTCAAGTTCGGCGCGGATTTTTTCCCTATCGATGGGATGCTTCAGATAAACCTGGCACTCCCTGCAGATTGGCCTGCCGTCGATTATGTCTATCTTCGCGGTTCTCTCGTCGTGGGTGCAGAGTGAGCACTTGAGCATGGTGGGAGAAAAGAGGCGGATTTTAAAAAGGTTATTTTCTCAGCCTTGGTAACCCTGACTTCAATTTTTTGGTCGTGTTTCTGGCCCTGCCTATCGTCTCGTCCGTCTTTTTCTTGCCCTTTCTGGTTGCAAAGAATCCGACGACTGCTATGGCATTCTGGAGGAGTATTCCCCGGTTGTTCCTAGCTATGAACCAGCCGAAGAGTGCGCCGAAGGCAAGGCCTGCGAGCCACAGGGAGAGGATGAATGTGTTAGCGCTCATGCCGCCCGGACTCAGCGTCACCGAGAGCGCCTTGTACGCGAGGGTGAAGGCCACCACGAAAACGGTCTCCAGAAGTATCGACAGCTTGGTGGCCGTTCCCACTATTCCCAGAAGCCTGCTGTCTTCGGTATACTCTTCGATTATCCTCTGATCATGGAGACCGTAGACGAGGGTTCTCGCTATATTCGCCCCGCTCCTGAAGGCGAGGAAGCCGAAGAGAGACGCCACCAGGCCGGTTAGGCTCCAGTCCCAGAGTTTCAGAACGGCCCATGTGCCAATGGCTAGCCAGATAAGGGTAAAGGCTCTTTCCCAGCCCTTCTTCTCGTTCTTCGGGATGTCAAGACGGAGAACCTTCCTCCAGGTCATTCCGGCCAGGCTGCCGAAAACCCGCATAAGCATCAGGGATAGGTTGATGAAGAGAAAGGCCGTCAGAAACACGAGGGCCAGTATCTCGCGTATCATAACCATCCCCAGCTATAAAAATTGGGGGAGGGAGTATTTAACGCTTCTCTTCCCAGCGTTCCAAAGAGGCCGTGGAGCTGTGCAGTTAGGACTATGGGTTAATCCAGGTTGCTCTTGAAATATCTGCTGTAAATCTCCCTCGCTTTCTCTTCCCCAACGCCCTTTATCAGCACCTTCCCGCTTTTAAAGACCATAACCTCCGCGTTTCCGTCCCTGAACCTGAGGGTGCCTTTTTTCATCGTGTATTCAACCCCCAGGGCGCTCAGCTCTGACGCTAGCTCTTCCATGTTTAGCCCTTCGACGCTGGCCCTGAACGCTCCGTCGCAGGTTTCCTCTATCTCCGCCCGCTTCCTCTTTACTATTGGTGCGACGTCCCTGGCAACGCGCCTCGCGCTGAAGAGCGTCAGCGGGTCCATCGTCCTGTATATCGCCAGCTGACAGCCGCTTATGCGGACGTCGATGTATTGCCCTGCCTCCATCGCCGTCTTCAGGTACTCCCTTATGCTCTCGGCCCTCTCGAAATCCAGCCCAGCTTTCTTAAGCCTCTCGACGTTGAGTTCGTGTATTGTGAGGGGCTGGAGCATCATCTCGTCCACACCAAGCGAGGCGGCCAGCTCGGCTATCTTGGGTATATCTTCGTCGTTTATGCCGGGCATGAATATCGTCCTGACGATCGAGCGGACGCTTTTGTCTGAACCGACTATTCTAAGCGCGTTCACTACGTTTTCAAAGGTGTCGGCGTTGGTTATCATCAGATGCTTCTCCCTGCTTGCCGCGTCGAGGCTTATCATCACCAGGTCAAAGTCCAGCTTGCCCCACAGCTCCTCGGTCAGAAGCGAGCCGTTGGTCTGCAGGTCGAGCCTTGCCCCCGGGAACCTCTCCCTGAGCATCCTGTTGACCTCGACTATGCGCGGGCTGAGCAGCGGCTCTCCGTACTGTGACACAGTTATCGCGTAAGGCCTGTCCCAGCCGTAGTAGCCGGGCTTCGGGGCCTTCCCGAGCTTG
The DNA here is from genome assembly GCF_015521605.1 of Thermococcus sp. Classification (NCBI taxonomy): domain Archaea; kingdom Methanobacteriati; phylum Methanobacteriota; class Thermococci; order Thermococcales; family Thermococcaceae; genus Thermococcus; species Thermococcus sp. The sequence continues at coordinate 15,029 of NZ_WANV01000019.1, read as the reverse complement.
ACCGCAACGTTCGAGTAGCAGAATACGCAGTCGTGGTTGCATGCCGGAGTCAGCTCGTAGCTCGGGTGGTGGACGGGATTCGGGTTGCCCAAATCCAGCCCCTGACAGCCCTGACAGTGAGTGGGGAACTTTAAATCCATCACGAACTTCTTTAACAGTCTCGCCTCTCTGTTCTCAAGGATCTGGGGCTCGACCCCCATGCTCCTCGCGAACTCCTCCCAGCTCATCCTCTTCATTATCTCACCGGCCGAAACGGAGAAAAGGGGTTTAAAAAGCTCACTGGTCAGAGCAGTCCCCTCATCTGGAGACCATTGAAAACCGGGCCGTCCCTGCAGACGAGGTACTTCCCGAGGTTGCAGGAGCCACAGACACCTATACCGCACTTCATGTAGCGCTCCGCTGAGACCTGAACTTTCTCATAGTCCATCACCCGAAGGACTGCCTTCAGCATCGGCTCCGGGCCGCAGGCATACACCCCGTCAAATTCGCCCTTTCTTTCGGCGAGAACCTCCGTGGGAAAGCCCTTTCTTCCGGCCGAGCCGTCATCGGTCGTGATAACCACTTCGTCCACGTAGTTCTCGATGTCCATCAGTGCGAGCTCGTCCTCTGAGCGGGCGCCGTAGATCAGAGTTACGTTCTCAAACCTATCTTTGTTCTGCCTCGCGAAGGCGTAGAGCGGAGGTATCCCTATTCCCCCACCTACAAGGGCTACACTCTCCCCCTTCGGCTCGAAGCCCCTCCCGTAGGGGCCGCGAATCCAGATGTGGTCCCCCTCCTCAAGCTCGAAGAGCCTCGACGTAAAGGGGCCAACGCGCTTGACCACTATGAGGTCTTTCCAGGCCAGGCTGAAGGGCTTTTCCCCAACGCCGGGAAGCCAGGCCATGATGAACTGGCCTGCGGTGAATTTTAGCCTCCTATCGAAGCGGAAGGCTTTAACGTCCTTTGCAACATCCCAACCTTCCCTGAGCTCAACCCTTTCCAGCATTTATCCTAACCCCCCGGGGCTTTCCGATTATCTCGTCCTCCTCCATAACTATTTCGCCGTGCAGAACCGTCATCACGACCTTTCCCCTGAGTTTTCGCCCTTCCCACGGGCTCCACTTGGCCTTCGTGTAGAATTCCTCTGGTTTGACTGCCCACTCCCTCTTGATGTCGACAATGGTAAAGTCCGCGTCCTTCCCGACCTCCAGCCCTTTGTTCCTTATTCCAAATATTCTAATTGGATTCCAGTGCATCTTTTCCACTATGTCCCGGAGCTCCAGCATGCCCCTGTTTACGGCATCGAGAAGGAGTGCCACCTCTGTCTCAAGACCGGGTATTCCAGCTGAGCCTTTTTCCTTGTCCTCAAGCGTGTGGGGCGCGTGGTCGCTCGCAATTATCGGGATCCGTGAAAAGTTCTCCCAGAGCGCCCTCCTATCGCCCTCGCCTCTCAGCGGCGGATAAACTTTGAGGAGGGGATTTCTCGCGTAGTCCCTCTGTGTGAGGAAGAGGTGGTGGGGCGTTACCTCAAAGCTCACCCACGGCAGGCCGGCTTCAAGTATCGCCTTTGTCCCTTCGGCCGTTGAGACGTGGCAGACGTTGAGAGGTTTCCCGATTCTTTCTGCCGCCCGTAGGGCCCTCTGGACTGCGCGAACCTCGGCTTCGGGAGGCCTCTCCGGGTTTTTTAATATCACTTCGGAGTCCTCGGCGTGAACGCTGACGGTCTTTGGGGCACAGGAGTAATCGCTTTCAAAGTCCCTGGAAAAAATCCCGCTGGTTGAGGCGCCCATGAATATTTTGTAAAAGTCCGCCTGGGCTTTTTTGGCTTCGTCGCAGTTGCCGCTCAGGAGAAAACTTAGCGCATAGTCCGTATATGCCATGCCCCGGAACGCTTCTTCCCTCCTCCTGAATGTCTGTGAGTCGAGTACCGGCGGATCGGTGTTTGGCATGTCAAAAACCGTGGTTATGCCTCCGTGGAGCGCCGCCATGGTGCCGGTTCGGATGGTTTCTTTGGAACGCTGCCGAAAATCCCTGAGATGGACGTGAACATCTATGAGACCCGGAAGAATGACCCCTCCGCTTTCAATCTTAATCGTTTCTTCTCCCTTTAATTCTCCAATAGATATTCGGGAAATTTTGCCGTCAAGAACCGCTATGCTCCCGTCTATCAGTTTCCTACCCTTTAAGAATTTCCCTTTCAGGACAAGGTCGTACATAGCGCCCGCACTGGAGTGGATGCTACTCCATTTTAAGTTTTTTGCATACAATTCCTCAACTTGAAGCAAAAAAGTGGGTGCTAACGATTTTTACGGCTTTCCTCAACTATCTACTGTCTTCTTAGTTCATTATGTGGCTTTTTTCAGTTTGTTTTTTGAATTTAAGCATCGTTGACAACGCAAGATACTATTGGAAGATAAGTAGGCGTTATGAAATCTTTTGGAGTCTGTAGGGGGCTTTTCTAAAGCCACTACTTTTACAAGAACGTAACCCTTAAATAGGCTTTCAATGTATATCTTCATGCCATTATACACCATATGTGGCAACATTGCCAAAAAGTGAAGGAGGCAGTGGAGTATGAAGAAGGCTTTGGGATTGTTTATTATGGGCTTGATGTTGTTTAGTATTTTTGCCGTCCATGCAGTCAGCGCGGCTGACTACACCCCCAAGGACATACCCCTGAACAGCGACGAGGCCAAGGCCCGCTTCAAGGCCGACCTCCAGTGGTACCTCAAGTACGGCCACTTCGTTATCAGCAATGGTCCGTACATGCTCGTCATGTACTCCCCGGAGAACCTCTATCTCAAGCTTGAGAAGTTCACCGGCCCGAGGACCATCTACACCGACACCCTTCCGAAGGACGGCTATGCCGATGTTATTGAGTACCAGGGTGTCCAGAACCCTGAGAACGTTATCCTCCAGATCGCCAAGGGTGAGTACGACCTTGGTATGTTCTCCTTCCCGGCTGGAAAGTACCAGGGTCTTGGTGAGGACGTTCTTGCCAACCTCAACCTGTACAAGAGTGCCAGCTCGTACAATGAGCTGACCTTCAACACCTACCACGACCCTGACAAGGACGCTCCGATCGTCACCGTCGGTGACCAGGTTTACTTCAACCCCTTCGCCATCAGGGAAGTTAGGTTTGCCATGAACTGGCTCATCAGCAGGGACTACATCGTCCAGAACATCTACCAGGGTAGCGGTGCCCCGATGCTTGGCTGTATCAGGCCGAGCCACCCGGCCGACAAGTACTTCGAGCCGGTCTACAAGGCCCTCGGCCTCAGCGGTGCTGGCAACGAGGAGCTCGCCCTTAAGATCATAGCCAGCGCCATGGACAAGGCTGCCCAGGAGGTTGCCAAGTACGGCCACACCCTTGAGAAGAAGGACGGAATGTGGTACTTCGATGGCCAGCCGGTTACCGTCAAGTTCATCATCCGTATCGAGGACGAGAGGAAGGACATCGGTCTCTATGTCGCCGACCTCCTTGAGAAGAAGGTTGGCTTCAAGGTTGACAGGCTCCTTTGGGACAGGCAGAAGGCCGGTCAGGTCGTCTTCGCCAAGCCGCCGAGCAACTACGAGTGGAACATCTACACCGGTGGATGGGGTACCAGCGGTATTCCGAGCGTCTGGATTGACGACTACACCGCCTGGTTCTACGCCGCCTGGTATGGATACGTTCCGGGTGCCGTTGAGCCCAAGCACGTTAACACCGTCACCGTTGAGGAGGCCCTCAAGTACATCGGCAACGGAGACGTCAACGCTGGACTCCAGAAGATAGGTGCCGAGTACTACACGAGCGCCGACAGCCTTGGCCCGATGCTCAAGTGGACCGAGGAGGAGCTTACCTACCTGCTGACCTACTTCGAGATTACCAAGGAGAAGGCCCAGAACACCCCGCACCTCAACCCCGACCTTGTCCCTGAGCAGCCGATCAAGATTACCACCAAGGAGCAGTACTGGGACCTCCAGAAGATAAGCATGCTCATAGGCATCCTTGAGAGCGAGAGGGTCTTCCTCATCGAGACTTGGGAGTTCTACCCGGCCAACAAGCAGAGGGTTATTAAGATCACCCCGGAGGCCAGCACCGGTATCGGCCAGCGCTGGAGCATCATGACCGCTGAAACCCCGGACAAGCACCTCAAGATCGCCCAGTTCGCCTCAACCGGTGCCATGTTCATGAGCGCCTTCAACCCGGTCGGTGGTCTGAGCGACGTTTACAGCGTCCGTGTCTGGAACCTCATCAGGGACTACGGTGCGACCACCAACTTCGACGGTATCGTCACCCCGTACAGGTGCAAGTGGAACCTTGAGCGCGGTGAGTTCACCGTTCCGGACGATGCGGTCATCTACAACCAGACCCAGGGCTGGATTCCCGAGAACGCTGGCAAGACCGCCAAGGTCAAGGTTACCGTCACCTGTGACTTCGGCGAGTGGCACAACGGCGTTAAGGGCAACATCGACGACCTCAAGTACTACGTCGCGTTCCTCTACACCTGGGCATACAAGGACGGCGCTGACGACCCGTACTACGATGAGAGCCTCGGTGGAACCGCCGGAACCCTCGCCAGCATCCTTGGCTGGCAGTGGACCAACGACGGCTACGTCGTCTACGGTACCTACGAGCACCCGCTTGCCGACGACATGACCGCAGGATTCTACGTGTTCTACCCGCAGCTTCCGTGGGAGCTCTACTGGGCCATGGGCGAGCTCGTAGCCAGGAGCAAGGACTACGGCATCGACAAGACCTACTCCTTCAGCAGCGGTGCTGAGGGTGTCCTCTGGCTCGACCTCCTCACCAAGGAGCACGTCGACGACCTCGCCAAGGTCATGCTCAAGATCTCAGGCCTCACCTGGGACGATATAACCAAGACCACGACCACCCAGCCGCCCACAACCAGCAGCCCGAGCCCGACCGAGACAACCAGCAGCCCGAGCCCGACCGAGACCACGACCACCACGACCCCGGCTGGAGGAACCAACACCACCACCTACGTCGTTGTCGGCCTGGTGATAATCATCATCGCCGCGGCCGCCTGGTACTTCACCAAGAAGAAGTGAAGTAGTTTCGTTCTTTCCCCTCTTTTTTGAAATTTTGTCCCAAATCCGGGTATCCCTGGCGGAGTTCTGCGGTGCACTTCTATGAAAATGTGCACATCTATGCAGTAAGATATATAAAGTCAGTTTTACAATGCTGAAAAAGATACATTAAACACGAGCAACCTACGTGGGGGTGGAAAAATGGGGTATCTAAAGTACCTGGTGTTTAGGATTCTAAACGCCATTCTCGTCCTGTTGATAGTGACCTTTATTATCTCGGCGCTGTTCGTTAAGGTTGCCGAGCAGAGCAACAGATCCAAGATGTACGAGGAATTGATGCTATGGGAAAGAACTGAGGGTGCTAAAATCAAGCAGAGTCAGGGTTTAGAGGCCTTTGAACAGGCCAAGGCCGCAAAGCAGGCATCTCTTGAAGAGAAATATGAACTGAACATTCCCTACTGGCAGAAAGTTTACAATAAGGCTTTGCGTACATTGCGGCTGGACTTCGGAACGACGAGCATGCCTATTTTCGGTACAAACAACGTCGCCGATATCATCAAGGTCGCCGTTCCCAGGAGCATCCTGCTCTTCACGACGGCTACGATAATAGTCATTATATTAGGTATCTTCCTTGGAGTTAGGGCCGCGAGGCACGCGGGCAGTCTCTTCGACAGGGGTCTCTCCATCTTCGCACTGCTCACCTACAGTCTGCCGATGTGGTGGACTGGAATGATGTTCCTCCTGATATTCGCATTCAAGCTCGGCTGGTTCCCGCTCAGCTCAATGTTTGACCCGCAACTCACGGGCTGGGCGCATGTTAAGGACGTTCTCTGGAAGCTCGCCCTCCCGGTGTTCACCTACGTCTTCGTCGTCTTCGGTGGCTGGGCGTGGACGACCAGAAACATCATGATAGGAACCCTCCAGGAGGACTTCATAATGGCCGCCAAGGCTAAGGGTATCCCCGAGCACAAGATCATCTACGGTCACGCCCTCCGTGCCGCTGCCCCGCCGATAGTTACCATGATCATCTTCGCCCTCCTTGGATCACTCGGTGGTGCAATCATCAGTGAGCTCGTCTTCAACTATCCGGGAATGGGCAGGCTCTACTGGGTTGCCCTCCAGCAGAACGAGACCAACCTCCTCATAGGGCTGACGTACTTCTTCACAGTGCTCTACCTGAGCGGAGTCGTCCTTGCCGACATGATCTACGGATTCCTCGACCCGCGTGTCAAGGTCGGTGCTTCCGCCAAGATGTGAGGTGATTCACGATGAGATGGGTCGACGTCAAAGAAGGATTTAAGGAATTCCTCGAAGAATTCAAGAGGGAGAAGACCGGCATAGCCGGTGTCATTCTCCTCGTCATCCTTGTACTGGTCGCACTTACCGCACCATACACCACCATGCCAGACCTTCCGCAGAAGTGGAGGAGCTCCGCATACTGGGAGGACAACCCCAAGAACGTTCCTCCGACCTGGTACAACATGTTCACCTCCCAGAAACTTGTTCCCCAGGAGGTTTACTACCTCAACGACCTCAAGATCACCCACCCGAACGATACCACAACCATAGTTGAAGCGGACTACACCTTCCCGGACGGCTATTATCTCGGACCCCAGGGCATCATAATAAGGGGCCTGAATGTGACGCTTAATTCGCCGTCCCAGACCCCGATCATAAACGTTTACCTCCTCAGGCCAGACGGAAAGACCGTGCCGCTCCTCACCAACAAGCCCCTCAGTTCGAGCACCACCATCTCAGTTGGAAGGGACAGCACGATCTCATCCAACATCTACATATGGCTCGTCAACGTCACAGAGGGCAGGAAGATAACGATGTTCGAGGTGCCGCTTCAGACGATACTCATCAGCGACATGGTTGCCCCGCTGTTTGCAAGGGTTGAGCCGGGAATGAACGTAACCCAGATTATCCAGAGCCCACAGCCCCTTTACGGTGACTACAAGCTCATCCTCAAGATTGACAACCCTGCCCCCAATGACAACCAGATCACCTACGACAACATTAAGGTAGTGTTCCTCGGAAGGAGCTACGGAACCATGGGTACTGACTACCTGGGCAGGGACCTCTGGGCCGGTATCATCTGGGGTAGCAGAGTTTCATTGACCATTGGTATACTAGTCTCTGTCCTCAGCACGGTGATAGGCCTCATTTACGGAGTTACCAGTGCGTACCTCGGTGGAAACGCCGACGAGTTCATGATGCGTATCAACGAGATATTTGCCTCAATCCCGAGCCTGCCGATACTTATCCTCATTGGAGCCACGATGGGACACATAACCCTAATGTTCATAGTGTTGCTGTTGGTCATCTTCGGATGGATGGGAATAGCGAGGATTTCGAGGAGTATGGCTCTCCAGATCAAGGAGCAGACGTACATCGAGGCTGCCAGGGCCCTCGGTGCCGGTAACGGCAGGATAATCTTCAAGCACATCCTGCCCCAGCTGCTTCCGTATGCCTTCGCGGTTATAGCCCTCAGCGTTCCGGGTGCGGTTATCGCGGAGGCTTCGCTGAGCTTCCTTGGTATCGGTGATCCGACCGCCGTTACGTGGGGTCAGATACTCAATGCGGCTCAGGCACAGTCAGCAACGACCAAGGGCTACTGGTGGTGGGTTCTCCCGCCTGGGCTTGGAATTGCTGTCGTCGGCCTTACCTTCGTCCTCATAGGTACGGCCCTCGATAAGATACTCAACCCGAGGCTCAGGAGGCTGTGAGGTGGTATAAATGGCTAGGAACGTACTCGAAGTTAAAGACCTCAAGATGTATTACTTCACCAGCAAGGGTGTCGTCAAGGCCGTCGACAACATCACCTTTAACCTCAGGAAGGGTGAAGTGCTGGGACTTGCCGGTGAGAGTGGATGCGGCAAGTCCTCCCTTGGTTTTACCCTTATGGGAATGCCGACTCCCCCGGGCAAGATAGTCAGCGGCAGTGTGAAGATTGACGGAAGAGAGATAGTCGGCCTTCCGGAGGACGTCCTTAGAAAGGAGATTCGCTGGCAGAAGATATCCATGATATTCCAGGGAGCAATGAACGCCCTGAACCCCGTCTACACCGTCGGTACCCAGATGACCGAACCGCTGATACTCCACAAGGGCATGAGCAAGGATGAGGCCCTCGACAGAGCCCAGAAGTACCTTGAGCTCGTCGGTCTCGACCCCGAGATAGTCTACCGTTACCCACACGAGCTTTCAGGTGGTATGAAGCAGCGTGTCATCATAGCAACGGCTCTCCTCCTTGAGCCCGACGTCGTTATCGCCGACGAGCCAACAACGGCTCTCGACGTCGTTGTTCAGGCTCAGATCATCAACCTCATGAAGAAGCTGAAGAAAGAGCTCGGCCTCTCAATGATATTCATCACCCACGACCTCAGCATCCTCGCCGAGATCAGCGACAGGGTCGCCATAATGTACGCGGGTAAGATCGTTGAGATAGGAGACAGCGAGAAGGTCTACTACGAGCCGGCCCACCCGTACACCCAGAAGCTCCTTGCGGCAATACCGAGGCTGCATGAGGACGTCGAGAAGCTGGAGTTCATCCCGGGACAGCCCCCGAACCTCATTACACCGCCGAAGGGATGCCGCTTCCACCCGAGGTGCCCGTACGCAATGCAGGTTTGTAAGGAGCAGGAACCCGAGCTGAAGGAAGTTGATAAGGACCACTATGCCGCATGCTGGCTGCTGTGAGGTGTGAGAGATGGCGGAGCCAATACTCAAGGTTGAAAACCTCAAGAAGTACTTCCCGATCAAGAGGGGCTTCATTGACACGATCAAGGGTGCCCCCCAGAAGAAGGTTCATGCGGTGGACGGCATTAGCTTTGAGATATACAAGCAGCAGGTCTTTGCCCTCGTCGGTGAGAGCGGCTGTGGTAAGTCCACCACCGGAAAGCTGATCGTCAAGCTCCTTGAGCCTACGGACGGCAGGATATACCTAGAGGGTAAGGACGTCACCAACGTCAAGACCAAGGAGGAGATACTTGACTACAGAAGACACGTGCAGATGATCTTCCAGGATCCGTTCAGTTCGATGAACCCGAGGTTCAGGATATTCGACATCCTGGAGGAGCCGCTCCTCATACACGGCATCGGTGAAACCAAGGCCGAGCGTGAGGAGCTCATCTACAAGGCGCTTGAGATGGTCAAGATAACACCGCCCGAGGACTACGTCGGCAGGTTCCCACACATGCTGTCTGGCGGTCAGAGGCAGCGTGTGGCAATAGCCCGTGCACTGATACTCAATCCGACCTTCATTGTCGCCGACGAGCCGGTTTCGATGCTCGACGTTTCAATCCGTGCGGAGATTCTCGAGCTGATGAAGGAGCTCAAGGAGAAGATGGGCGTCACCTACCTCTACATCACCCACGACATGTCCACAGCGAGGTACTTCGCCGACTGGATGGCGGTCATGTACCTCGGAAGGATAGTCGAGATGGGGCCGGTCGAGAAGGTCATCGACAACCCGCTCCACCCGTACACCAGGGCTCTCTTAGCGGCCGTTCCGGAGCCCAAGCCGGAGCGCAGGAACGTAATCAAGGAGCTGCCCATCAGGGGTGAGGTGCCCAACGCCGTCGACATACCACCCGGATGCCGCTTCCACCCGAGGTGTATCTACGCCCAGAAGGGACTCTGCGACACTAAGCACCCGCAGCTCGTCGAGTACGAGCACAACCACTGGGCCGAGTGCCACCTCGTTGGCAAGTACTGACCTCTTCCTTTTCTTTCTCTAGGTGATGGAGATGGGAACGCTCAGGGACGCGATGGGTTATCCTCTTCTGAGGGCTGGTCTGGTAATGCTCATTCTGGCATTGCTGATATCAGTTGCCGGTTTTTATCGTGTTAGCAAATTCTACTCCGCCAGCGGGACTCTTGGCGAGGGCATGCACTACCTGGGAGACGATAAGTTTGAAACCGAATATCTCTACCACAACAGAACCCTGATTCTCTCATCATCCGATGCAAACCTCTCGCTTATCCAGGGAACCAGGATGACGAACTACACCCTCGTTAACCGTGAGATAACACTCCATCCCGGGGAGAGACCGGTGATATATGTTTTTAACGGAAGCGTGAATTATACCTATAGGGCGACTGCCGTCGATTACCCCTACGCGGTCTACTCGGTCTTCGCTTTCGTGCTGATGCTGGTGGGGGTTGTTATGGCTTTCATGGGTTACTCCCAGTTCCTGAAGGACGTGAAGGAGGGTAAGAAATGAGGGAGCTTGATTACGGTGCCGCCATCGATAGGATAACCGGATTCATCCGTGAGAAGGTCGGGGAAGCTGGTGTAGGCGGTGTTGTCGTTGGGGTAAGCGGGGGCATAGACAGCGCTACGGTTGCATACCTCGCAGTGAGGGCGCTTGGGGAGGATAAGGTCCTCGGCCTGATAATGCCGTACTATGAAAACGGCGACCTCGAAGATGCCAAGCTCGTCTGCGAGAGCCTGGGGATCGAGTACAGGGTGGTCAGCATAAAGTCCATTGTGGATGAGTTCGAGAGGGCAGTCGGTGAGCTTGACGTTAAGAGCAGGGGCAACGTGATGGCAAGAACCCGGATGGTTCTGCTGTACGCTCACGCCAACGCTATGAATCGCCTCGTCCTTGGAACCAGCAACAGGAGCGAGGTCCTTACTGGGTACTTCACCAAGTGGGGGGACGGTGCCAGCGACTACGCCCCGCTCATAAACCTCTACAAGACCGAGGTCTGGGAGATAGCAAAGCTCCTCGGAGTCCCGGAGAGGATAATCAAAAAGAAGCCTACAGCCGGGCTGTGGGAAGGCCAGACCGACGAGAACGAGCTCGGAATAAGCTACCGCCTCCTCGATGAGATACTCTGGCGCATGGTTGATCTGGGGAAGGAAAAGGCTGAAATTGCGGAGGAGCTTAAAATACCCCTGGAGAGGGTCGAATACGTTGAGAAGCTGGTAAAGGGCAGCGAACACAAGAGACGCCTTCCAGTTGGCCCTATTTTTTGAGGTGAGTCCATGAAACGCGGCTATATCTTCGTTTTTTTAGCCGCCTCCATGTGGGGCACTCTCGGCATATTTGCCAAATACCTCGACGGCTTTGGATTGACACCCTTTACGATGGTGTTCTACAGAGTTTTTTTCGCCATAGCCCTTCTGGCCGTCTATCTCAGGCTGAGGGGCATGGGTTTTTCCATTGAGCGCTCCCGCCTTAAGTTCTACGCGCTCTACGGCTTCTTCAGCATCTTCCTCTTTTACACCCTCTACTTCTATACGGTAACGATATCGTCGGTCTCGTTTGCCGTTCTGCTTCTCTACACGGCCCCGGTGTATTCAATAATCCTGGGGAAACTGGTCTTCAATGAGCCGTTGGTGAGGGAGAAGATCGCCGCCCTTGGGATGGTGATGCTTGGCGTTCTCCTCGTGAACTGGGGGGATGTCCAGTTTTCCACAAAAGCCCTGATCTTCGGGCTTCTGACTGGTCTGACCTACGCCCTTTACGGTGTTCTGGCGAAGTTCGCCGTTAGGGACGACGAACCAGAGAAAGCGCTCTTTTACACTCTGTTCTTTGGCATGCTTTATCTTCTGCCCTTCTCGGACTTCTCGGTGCCCTCTGGTGCGGTTCCGTACCTCTTTGCCCTGGCCTTCTTCCCGACCTTCCTAGGGTACATACTCTACAATCACGCCCTGAGGGAGATCGAAGTGAGCAGGGCCAGCATAGTTGCCACGATTGAACCTGTCGTGGCGATAACACTGGCGTTCCTTTTATTTGGTGAGACCCTCACCGTTGAACAGCTGGTCGGGGCGGCGCTCATAATTGGGGGCTCGACTCTGGTACACCTAAAGGAGAAAGAAAAGCCCGGGGAGGCCATTGTTGAAGAGGTGCTTGAAGAGGTCCATTAGACATGGAAGTACCTTTCCAGCTCCCATTCAGTTACCTCTTTCGTATCCTCGGGGAGACCCTTAGCACCCAGGTACTCGAGATACCTCTCCCACTCAAGCTCCTTGTATGCCAGGAAGTTCCTGTACGCACCTCCTAAGGCTCCCCTGACAACCTTATCCCTCTTCAGCTCTTCGAGGGCCTCGCCAAGGCTTTCCGGCAGTGTGTCTATACCCATGCTTTCTCTCTTGGAGTCATCCATTTCATAGACGTTTTCCTCCACGTATGCTTCGGGTTCGATTTTTCTCTTTATCCCGTCAAGCCCGGCCATAAGTATCGCCGCAAATGCCAGATACGGGTTGGCGCTTGGGTCGGGACAGCGGTACTCTATCCTGGCGCCGTTGCCCCAGAAGGCCGGGACCCTTATCAGCGCACTCCTGTTTCTGTAGCCCCAGCTGATGTATACCGGGGCCTCGTATCCCGGAACCAAGCGCTTGTAGCTGTTCACAGTGGGGTTGGTTACGGCCGTCAGCGCCTTTGCATGGTCGAGTATGCCTCCAAGGAAGTAAAGCGCCGTCTCGCTGAGTTCTTCCTCGCCAATGAACGCGTTCTCCCCGTCCTTCCAGAGGCTTATGTGGAGGTGCATCCCGTTTCCTGGAAAGCCGTAGATGGGCTTTGGCATGAACGTGGCGTAAAGTCCGTGCATCTCGGAAACAGCCTTCACAATGTATTTGAAGCTGAGTATGTTGTCGGCGGTTCTGAGGGCCTCATCATAACGGAAGTCTATCTCGTGCTGTGCCTTTCCGACCTCGTGGTGGAGAACCTCTGGGACGAGTCCAAGGGAGGGCATGTGGAGGGCTATCTCCCTGCGTATTCCCCTGGCCTTGTCGAGGGTCACGAGGTCAAAATAACCGCCACTGTCGGGTATTTGAAGCTCCCAGGAACCGTTCTTCTTGAAGAGGTAGAACTCCGGTTCTGGCCCTATATACGCCCTGAATCCTGCCTTTTCGAGCTCTTTAAGGGCATCCCTTAAGACACCACGGGGGTCGGCTGGGTAGGGTTTTCTGCCCTTGTATATGTATCCGTAGACCCTTGAGATACCTTCCCACGGGATCTCCGCATAGGTCGATGGATCCGCTTTAAAAATCAAATCGCTATCTTCTATTCCTTCAAATCCCGGAATCGAGGAGCCATCAAAGGCTATGCCGTCTTCTATTGCCTCGTCGTATCTCCCTATGGGGATCTCCATGCCCTTTGGAACCCCGTTCATGTCAACAAAGATAAGCTGGATGAATCTCACCCTCCTGGATTCGATGGCTTCTACCTTTCCAGACGTGCTCAAGCTGTTCATATTTATCACCCTTTATTGTCCTAATGTTCAGTATTAATGCCATTTTATTGAACGATTATTCCAATAAAAGCCTTTCCACTGAATTTTTGTCATTGTGACGATGATACTGTCTGAACTCCCGCTGGTTGACAAAAGAATGTCATTTTTGCCGCCTATCTTTTCTAATTTTAACAAATATATGCTAAGCAAAGGTTTATTGGATTCGTGAGTAGGCACAAACATGCCAAAGGCTGAGGACATACTCAACAGGGAAATAGCACGGGTAAACCTCCACCTTCCAGCAAACAGGCCTACCCTGAAACAGCTGCTGGAGGCAAGGGAGCCGAAGGTCAGGCTGCGCGATGGAAGCTATCACCACTTCAAGCGCTCCGAGCTGGAATACCTCCGTTCCCTCCTCGATGGGGGGGAAGAGGAACGTCTGAAGATACCCATAGTGCTTGAAATAAGCACCCTGTACAGGGGCTACTTCAGGGTAAGGGGCAGGACGGAAGTTAAGGTCATTGAGAAGATCCTCGGCACTTACGATATTCTGGATGAAAAGATAGAGGAGCTCTATCCGAGATACCTCCTCCCGAAAATCAGAAAAGCCCTCCCAACGACAACGACATATGCGTTTATAGCGGAGTGATGGATATGGATGAAGACCTCAAAGTTCTCCGGGACTACCTGATGTTCACGGTTCCCCACGTTACCGTACTCGCCGGTGCCCTCCTGGGGGTTCTCCTGATAATGGGGGTTCAAGTTAACACCGCCCTCGGAATATTCACAGTATTCTACGGGCTCATGCTCTTCGTTCTTGGCCTCGTGATAGGCCCTCACTTTTCTAAAGTGCTCTGGTATCGGCTTATGATGGTCTTTTTCGCCTGTTTGATGCTTCTGGGGGTTGCTCTCCTGTTATATGGAGAGTAGCCTTTATATGGGAAAATGCACAACTAAACATGGTGGGAACGTATGCGGAAGGCAGTGGTTACGTTGATCCTCCTAACTCTGGTCACGGTACTTCTCCCGGGTTCTTCCGCCCAGTTTGTCACTTTTACAACACATGACGAAATTTCCCTGCTTCGCGGGGACTACAGCACCGGGACGATAATGCTGACAAACGCCGGTGGCTTCAGCTTTAAAATCGTCAGCTATCAGAAATTCTGGGTGGAAGATGAGAACGGCAACGTTATCCATGGTTTTAACCTGACCCTGACACCCACTATTTTCAGCGACTGGTCGTCCCAGAAGACCTACTCGGTGTCGTACAACATATCCTGTGCTTCAAATGTCTCAGGCGGGACGTACACGCTCTATCTTCGTTTCCTTGCGTTTACCTCGGACAACTCCATGTACATAGTTCACGCCACCGTGCCGCTCCACGTGATCGAAAAGGCCCTGGATTTTGGGGTAGCCGATGCCTATGTCAAGGAGCGTCCCGGATCCTCCTATGTCCTTAACGGAGAAACCATAGTGGTGTTCTCACACGTTAACAACATAGGGCACTCAAGCGTCACCATTCAGGCCACCGTCTCCTTTTCCATGGGGGGGAAGGTGTACTTCCTCGAAAACAGAACACTCAAGATGGCCCCCGGAGACAATCTGGTTCGCTTTGAAGTGCCCGTGGGGTATGAACTGCCCGAGGGAACGTACAGGCTGGAGTACGTGCTCAAATATGACGGCGGGACGTACAGATACTCCAGGGAAATCCCCGTCAAGTTTGGGGTTAATCTTGTGGGGGCTTCCCTTCAGTCGGAGACGGTAAAGCTCGGGGAAGAAAACAGAGCCTATCTAACCCTCCTTTCGGAGAGGAACGTTAACCTGAATCTCAC
>NZ_WANV01000018.1 GCF_015521605.1 Thermococcus sp. | reverse complement strand
TCCACGGGATTCTGGCACTGAAGGAACTCAGCAACGCGAGGGTAAAGGGCGCCCGAGTCGGCTCGACGGTTCTGGAGTTCGTTCCGGGCGAGGCAAAGCCGGCGCATATACGCGTCCCGATAAAGACCGCCGGCAGTATAACCCTCGTCCTTCAGGCCTTGCTCCCGGCGATGGCTTTCACCGGCGGAAGCTTCGAGGTAACGGGCGGAACCGACGTCCCCTGGAGCCCACCGGTGGACTACTTGAAGCACGTTACCCTCTTCGCGCTCGAAAAGATGGGAATCAAGGCAAGCATCGAGATCAAGCGGAGGGGCCACTATCCCAGGGGCGGCGGTTTGGTGGTTGGAAGGGTCGGACCGTGGGAGGAGAGGAAACCGCTCATTGCCCTTGAGTGGGAGGGAATAGAGCGCTTCGCCGGGATAAGCCACGCGACCAATTTGCCGCCCCACGTCGCCGAGAGGCAGGCAAAGGCCGCAAGGGAGAGACTTAAGGAGCTCTACAACGTCCCTGTGGACATAGAGACCGAGGTGGGCCGCTCTCTCGGCCCGGGAAGTGGGGTAGTGGTCTGGGCTGAGACGGATAAGCTGAGGCTCGGCGGTGATGCTCTCGGAAAGCGTGGAAAACCAGCGGAGGTCGTTGGCAGGGAAGCGGCGGACGAGCTCCTCAACCAGCTGACGACCCGGGCGGCCGTGGATAAGTTCCTCGGCGACCAGCTGATACCGTTCCTGGCGTTCGCCGGCGGGGGAGTAAAGGTCGCGGAGATAACCAACCACCTCTTTACCAACATTTGGGTGGTCGAGCGGTTCCTGGGAAGGGTCTTCGAGGTGGAGGGAGAGGTTGGAGGGCCAGGTGTTGTGAGAGTAGTGAGAAGGGTGGAGGTTTAACGAAGGGGTTAAATATCTCCTAATGCCAACCTTAAGGCGGTGGGAAGAATGGAAATAGTCATTCCAGAGGACGTTATCACCGCCATGAGACTCCCCAGGGGCGAGGTTGAGAGGGAGCTAAGGCTCGACCTAGCGGTTATTCTCTACCAGCGGGGTGTCCTTCCTCTTGGAAAGGCGGCGAAGCTCGCGGGAGTAACCAAGAGGGAGTTCCTTGAAGAGCTCGCCAAGAGAAAGGTTCCGAGGCACTACACGGAGAGGGAACTGGCGGAGGATGTGGCCTTTGCCCGTGGTGAGTAACTCAACTCCCCTCATCCACCTCGCCAAGATAGGAAGGCTCGAGCTTCTCAGGGAGTTCTTCGGGGAGGTTTTAATCCCTGAAGCCGTTTATCGAGAATGCGTAATTGAAGGCGGCGGTAGCGAAGACGCCCAAGCGATTAAAAACACCGAATGGATTAAGGTGGAGAAAATAACGGACGAGAGGCTCAAGCGTTCCCTGATGATTGAGCTGGACGAGGGAGAGAGCGAGGCAATAGTTCTGGCCTTGGAAAAGAACGCTGAACTCGTCTTAATTGATGACTACGATGGAAGAGAGATCGCAAGGGCTCTCGGTCTCAGGGTGGCCGGAACCCTCGGTGTTCTCCTTAAAGCCAAGTTCACCGGTAGGATAACCAGCCTCAGAGACGAGCTGGAGAAACTAAAGGCCACAGGCTTCTGGCTGAGCGAGGGACTTTATGAAAAGGTGCTGAGGGAAGCGGGTGAACTTTAGCTTCAGGTCTCTTTTGCTTTCTTCATGCTATCAGACCTATAATACCTCCAAAGCCTTTGGCATCGAGAGACATTTTCCCTCCTCCCGGGGGTATATTACTGGGCGAAGGCGTTAAATACCACCTGCTCCAATGTTGAATCGGTGGGAAGATGGGCAGGAAAGTTGTTGTTGAGATACCTGGAATGGTGAAGATACCAGACGAGGAGGTTGAGGAGAGGGTGAAGGTGGAGCTGGCCCTGCGCCTCTACGAGAAGGGCATACTCTCCTTTGGCCAGGCCAGGAGGCTCGCTGGTCTGAGCAAGTGGGAGTTCGTTGAGCTCCTAGCTAAGGAGGGGAGTGGCATACCCTACGATGAAGAAGAGCTTGAGAGCGACCTTAAGGTTCTGGAGGAGCTCTCATGAGGGTTGCCTTAAACTCGTCCCCGCTTATATTCCTCGCCAAGCTCGGGCTTCTTGATCTTCTGGAGAGGCTCTTTGAGGAGGTTTATATCACTGAGTCAGTTTATCACGAGACTGTAGTTGAGGGCGCAGGGCATGAAGAGACCGTCGTAATAGCAAACGCGGATTTTCTGAAAAGGGTCTCAGTGGAGAACCAGAGGCTCGTGAAGTTTCTGCTTGAGATGGTAGACCACGGCGAGGCGGAGACGATAGCCTTCGCACTTGAGAATGAGGTTGACGTGGTTCTCCTCGACGACAAGGATGCGAGAAAAATCGCAAGGAGCTTTGGCCTGAGGGTTACTGGCACGCTCGGATTGCTCCTCCTTGCGAAGAGAAAAGGTCTTATCTCTCAGATAGCTCCCTACGTGGAAGAGCTGAGAAGAAACGGCTTTAGGATTTCTGAGGGAGTTGTAAAAAGAGTCCTGAAGGAAGCAGGAGAGCTTTAGACTTCTTTTGCCTTCTTCATACCGATTTCCACGCCCTTGGCGACGGCCTCTTTCATTCTGGCCTCTTGGAGTTTCAGCTTGAGTTGTTCTCGTCCATGTCTAAGCCAAAGCACTACTATCCCAGTAATCGCCCACCAGACATACCCTATCCACGGAACGACTATCGTCATTCCCATTGAGATGAGAATTAATCCGAAGGTCATTGATACCATGTACTTAAAACTTCTTTCAATGGCCTCTTCCAGCTCATAGATTGGCGGTTCGACTTTTTTGATGATGTCTCCAGGCCAGCCAGTCCACTCTGCGTAGAAGATTGGAATCACAGCGGTAAGTATTAAATAAATTCCTGCGGGGGAGACGTCCATTTCCCTCCTCCCTCCGGGTATTTATAGATTTCCCTCCTCCCTCCGGGTATTTATAGATTTCCCTCCTCCCGGAGGGTATAATACTGGGGGACGAAGGGGTTAAATACTCCCAATCCAAATTCCCCTTGATGCCCATGTTCAAGCGGGTCGAGTACGAGAGATGGATGAAGCAGGCGGAGAAAACCCTTCGCTCCGCCCTCAGGGACTTGGAAGGGGAAGACTACGAGTGAGCGAGCTTCAAGGCCCAGCAGGCGGCAGAACTGGCGGTTAAGGCACTCCTTCGTGGAATGGGGTTTGCCCCCATCGGCCACTCCATAACGAGACTTCTCAGAAACCTGCGGGATGAAGGCGTTGATGTCCCCAGAGAACTGTTCCACAGGGCTATGGAACTTGACAGGAACTACATAGCCCCGAGATACCCCGATGCCTATCCGGAGGGTTCCCCCTTCGAGTACTACTCGGAGGACGTGGCCCGGGAGATGATTGATTATGCGGAGGAAGTCCTCAACTTCGTCAAAAGTACTGCAGAGCGTCTCGCCGGAGATTGAGAGTTTTGTGAGGAGGATAGTCGACTACTTCAACGGTGACGTCACGGTTATTCTCTTCGGCTCCAGGGCGAGGGGTGACTACAACAGGGCAAGCGACTACGATCTGATAGTAATCTCCAGGAAGCTGAGTGGAAACTTCCTTCGCCGTACAAAGCCACTCTACGAGCTCAACGATGAGTTTCTGCCCGTTGATGTGCTCGCCTACACTCCAGCGGAGTTTCTCAGGGCACTTGAAAACCTCTCTCCTTCAGCCCTCGATGCCATGAGGGAGGGGATAGTCCTTTATGACAACGGCTTCTATGAGGTTGCCAGGAGACACTTCGAGGAGCTGAAGCGGAAGGGAATGCGGAAGGAAAGATACTGGGTGATGAGGGCTTAGCCCAATCTTCATCAAGCTGGAAGAGCTCAAAAGGAGAAATGGGGGCTTCATAAGGGCTGTTCTGGAGGAGGGGAAGTCAGTTTACTCTCCCGACTCCATTGTATGATTTTATGACCCGCCTTTTGTGATCTCCGAGAGGAACCTCTCGACCCCTTCGAGGTCGTTCTCGCGGAGGTGGGCAATGACAAGGGCGTAGAGACCGGCCAGCTCAAGGTTTTCCTTACCGAGCCCTCTGATGTCGTTCCAGAGCCTTTCCTCAAGTCCCCTCAGTGCCTCCTCGCCGGCGTTAGCGATTTTGAGACCCTGAATAACGCCAAGGAGCTTGGTGGCCTCTCGGTGTATTTCTTCCGAACTTTGGCTTTTTATCCAACCGTTTTGAAGGGGCGGTTTGGTAGTTTGCATCCGACTCACGGGCGTTTTGTGTAGGACTGGTTTTCTTTTCCTTGCATGGAACTCTTTGGTGAATAACGTGTCCAGGAACTTGTTTAATTTCTCAAACTTTTCAAACTCATCCACGGGTATGTATGACTTCCCTGCCTTACCGAGGTATTTCGATACTTCTTCGGCGGCATCTATTGCCAATTTGAGATATTCTCTCAGTCGCTCTTTTGGCCATGTTCTTATGTGGTATGCTTCGGCTAGGGCATCTAGGAATTTGTCTTGGAGCTGTGGGTCCTTTTTCAGTTTTTCAAATTCGGGCAGTAGATACCCCTCTAAAAGCACAGCTTCCTTTGGTGGCGGGATCTTCAAGGTTCCGTACTCTTCTTCCACATCTTTCTTGTGATTGTAGAATATCAGCCCTTCTGCTATTTTTTCCAGCATTGCATCTGTTCTTTTCCCGAATTCTTCGGTGTCTGTGAGTTTGTGGAACATTGCCGGCAAGATTGTCATCAGGCCAACAAGCGTGTTCCATTTCTGTGCATCTTCGGGGCTTTTGTGAATGTACGTTTTCCCGTAATGTGGGAAGTAATCGTGTGTGTGTTAGTGCTTCCCATATTGCGCGCCTTCTTGTTTTCGCATCTGTGCCAGGGCTTCCAGGAAGCTCTCCGTATTTTTTCTTTATAAACTCTTCCATTTTGATGCGGTGACCAGCCAGCGTGTGATTATAAGTAATGTTATCGACTATTGCGAAGTCTGCAGCGATCTTTTTCATCCACCCGATTTTCTTCTCGTATTTCTTGTCAGATTTCTTGACGATGTAGTATATCATGAGGATTGGGAGAACTGCCCTTAGCTTTCCCATGAGGAACCCTCAGGTAATTATTTCAGGAAGAGTTCTATAAATCGCTTTTGGTTTACTCCCTCACCTCAACCCCGTAAACCTTCCTCGGATTATCCACATGAATCTTGTAAACGTCCTCCTCCGTAAAGATGCCGTTCTGGAGGAAGGCCTTGGTTCTCCTCGGAACGGTCTTCGGGCCGAGAACTGCACCAGGTCTCCTCTTGTCGTCTATGTAGTCCGTTTCCATCATGAACCTGTTCCCCTGTTCTATCGCGGCCTTTATGTTCTTCCTGCTGGCTATTATGCTCGGGAAGACGCCCACTTCCTCGGCCACCTTTACCAGCGGCGGCGAGAAGTGTTTAACTACCTTGTAGGACTTTATCCCGACCTCCTTCACGTACTCTCCCAGCTCCCTGAACTTCTCCTCGTCGAAGCTCTCTGTGTGGAGCTGGACGGCGCAGTCGGCTTCCTTTGCCAAGGCCATTCCATATTTCATCAGCTCGATGCTCGCCTCCCAGATTTCCTCTGGAACGGGATAGTGCGGCCTGCCTATCTCGCCTATGGCTATCGCCTTCCCTTCGAGGCAGAGCTTTTGGGCGTAGTCTAAGGCCTTCATGACCTCGTTTTTGGCGTATTCGAGGTCTTTCTGCTCCGCCAAATAGGCGAACTCGGCGGGATGAACACCGACGACAGCGTAGGCTTTGACGGGCGTCTCCTTGTTTATCTTCTCAACAAGCTCAATGTGGAAGTCCATCGCCTTGATGAAGTCCTCTGCCTTGAGGCCCGGGAAGCCGTAGTCGTGGGCCGTCTTGTAGACGACGACGAGGTGAGTTCCTCCCGCCCTGTGGAATTCCTTAACCGCCTCAAGGAACAGCCCGTGGTACGGGTCGACGTGGAAGTGGTCGTCCCAGATTATCATTGCCATCACCTCACGACTGGTAAACTTCTATGACCTCTCCCTCTTTGACCTTCAGCCTTCCCTCAAGAACCAGGGCTGCCTCATCGTGATCCACGGCGAAATCCACTTTCCTGTTCTTGATGTGGATCTCCCTCACCAGGGCCACCCCGCCCCCCTTGAGCTTGTAGCCAGGGTATATCACTCCCTCCATCACGACTCCGCCCAAGACCTGCTTTCCAAGTACGTACGTAATCTCAGAAACTTTAAATCTGGCGACAGGGTACCTTGAGACGATCTCTGGCTCATCCTTCTTTTTTCTGAACCTGTCTAAGATGCCCATGGTGTTTCCCCACAGAGAAGTTAATGCCTAAGAAATTAAAGGTTGTTATGGGCGTGGTCTGCCGTGCTGTCATGGGTATATCTCCAGTTCATCTCCCTTTTTGGCGGGTATTTCATTTTCCAGCATTATAGCCACTTTATTGCCGCTTTCGGCGAGGTCCACCTGCCTTCTGCCCATTTCAATCTTCACGACCTTCCCGATGCTACCTCCTCTGAGCTTGCAACCTGGATAGACGATGCCTTCTGTCACCTCCCCGATGAGAACCTGTCTGGTGAAGACCCTGAGAACGCTCTCCACCCTGAATTTTCCCACAGGCTTTCCGGGGATCGTTCGTATTTTTTGCTCTTCTTTACTCCCCTCGAAGAGCCTGCTGAGGAAGCTCAACTCCACCACCGCAGTGTCTCCCTGGGAGATATGAGGACGTATTCCTTGTGCATGAGCAGCGTGAACACCGACTTCCTGAACTTCATTCTTATGAGCTCTCCCTCGCTGGTGAGCTCTATCGCGGAGGTCGCTATGTCTTCCAGCATTGGCAGGGGGTTGAAGTCCAGTGTTTCCATTATGGGCGCCTCTACCAGGTAGACGTTTATTCTGCGTTTGTCACCGAGTTTCTGCTTTATGAGTCCCAGAAGGGTGTATGCGCTGCGAACGTCGCCCTGGAGGAACAGCAGCCTCTCCAGCCCGAGAACAAGGTGTATGTAAACACCATCGCCTACTACCTTCTGAAGCTCCTGATCGATCTTCCTCTGGTACACGTGGGGGTCGTTCTCAAACCTGATCCTGGCTATGACGTTCCCCGCTTCCTGCGCCCCGCCAACCTTGATCACCGTGATGTCCTTTTCCTCCACGCTGGCGCCCATCAGCCTGAGGTGCCCTACGTAGATGGGGAGCGTGTCGAAGATGTCCTCCACTATGAGGGGTATGCGCTTTCTTTTTGAGTACTGAATGAACGCATGGAGGACAAACTCGGCCCCCAGGGCACCGCGGTTTTCAATTATTGTAGTGCCTCCCGGCCAGATCTGTTCTACCATGGCGTCTAGATCCTTCTTGGTGACTAGAACGGGTTTTTTAAACGCCTCCATTACATCCACCCCTCGACGTCTATTTTCTCCTCCCTCCCTATGAGATTGGGATTGATGCTTTTGATAACCCGCAGGGTCGCGCCGGTATGGTACGGCGTGAGCCTTATCACGGTGGTGGCTATCCTCTCGAACTCCTGGAGAACCTTTATTGGAAGGTTCTCCATTACGGTCTCGTTGACTATGTAAAACGCCTTCCTGTTCCTGTTGCCCATGAACTTCTGCATCGCCAGTATCAGCCGGTACGCGTCGAGGGGCGTTCTTATTATGAGAAACAGATTCTCCACCCCGATTACGAGGTTTATCACGGGAGTTGGGATTTCCTTCAGTGCCTCCTGTATGGCCTCCTCGTAGTTCTTGAGATAGACCCTTGGGTCTGGGTGGAATTGGACCTTTGCCACAACGTTCCCGACGTCCAGTTTTCCGCCGGTTTTTATAACGTACACGTCGTCCAGCTTCAGGGGTAGGTTCATCATCTCTGCGCGGATCGCGATTGAGTGGAGGGTATCAAAATTGTCATCTATGAGGAGGGGGATTTCCTTTCTCTTGGAGTAGTCCACGAAGAACTTCAGCAGGAATTCGGGGATGTAGGACGTAGTATATTTCACGAGAACTGTTTCGCCGGGGAGCAGGGAGTCAGCGATCTCGGTGGCTTTTTCCCAGTTCATAGTTCTCACCCTTTAAAATTTATTTCAAGAGGATATAAACATTTTGCGGGGCACGGGAGAGATAAAAAGAGGATTTCAAGCGCTGTTGCAGTATTGGTCGGTCTTCGGTCCTCTTAAACCTACCTGACACGTCACCATTTGGCTATCTCATCCGGGTCTCCTGAGAACTCCTTCCCGATGATCCCCACCAGCAGGCTCTTCACGGGCACCGCAACATGGGTACCGTTTCTTGCCTGGATTCTGACCACAGTACTCGCTAGTTCCTCCAGTTTGGGAGGGGGATTGAAGCCAAAAGATTCTGCCGTTCCTCTATTTACCAGATAGAACGCTCTTCGGGTAACCAAGAACCTTCTGAATGCGAATTATCAGAAGGTAGAATTCCCGGACATTGTAGACGAAAGCAAATATTTTTCTGTTCCAAGGACTATGTTTACAAGCCCTCATGCTTCTGGAGTGCCTTTCTGGCGATTTCCCCGTATTCTTTCAGGTAGACTTTGGGTTCGGTGTTGGACATTATTCTGCTTACCACGCTCCCAACATCTACGCTCCCGTTTGATTTTATCATGAGGGCGTCCATGAAGTCTTCCTGTATTCCCCAGGGTTCCAGATGTTTCTGTATTACATGCAGTGAGTTGAAGTTCTCGTCTATAACCACGGGAACGCCCCCGATGTCTGGCGTACATTAGCAGGACCAGTGTTAGAAACTCGGGCACGATGATGGGTTGTATTCTATCAGAACAGCCCCTCCTGGTTTTATTGTGTCTATGGCTTTGAAAACGTCTTCCAAGCCCTCCATTGTGAATCCTCGGTATACTAAAGTTGCATCGTGGTGAATATATGTTTTTATGTGTGAGGAAAAGCCAGAAAAGAAATCTAAAGAATGTAAAGAACCAAATGGCCTCATAACCGGACAATGTGCACCGAGCAGGATATGCACGGATCGAACGCCCTCACCGTCTCCTCAAGGCGCCCTATCATCCTGCCCTCGTCAACTTCGCCATAGAGTTCCCTGGCTTCCTTCAGAAGGCTGGCCTCTATCATCGCGTGGTTCAGAGCCGTTGGCGTTATTATGTTGGAGTAGGCTATCTTGCCCTCGGAATCGGTGCGGTAGTGGTGTATGAGGAGCCCCCTCGGCGCTTCCACGTAGCCGATGCCCTCACCTTCCCTGGGCTCGACGGGGACGTTCTCTCCATCGATGCCCCTATCGAGCAGGATCCTCGCTATCTCGTTGGCCTTTTCGAGGGAGTAGACCAGCTCTATCGCCTGGGCCAGGTTGTTGTAGCTGACGTAGCCTGTCTCCAGTTTCTCCCTGTGCTCCTCAAAGAGCCTCTTTGCCGTGGGGGTGAGCATCTCCGACTTAAGGAGCAGCCTCGGAAGCGCTCCGACAAAAAATGCTTCGCCCCGGTACCTGCTCTGCTTGGCGAAGCTGTAGACGAGGGACCGCTCCTCTATCCTCTCGGTGTAGTGGAAGGTGCCTTCCTCGTCGGATATCAGCTTCTCACCCCACAGGTAGCCGTCGGTGGCAACGAAGTGCTTTGCCCTCTCTCCGTAGGGGTCTAACTGTGCGAAGAGCCTCACGGCCCGCCTGGCCAGCCGGAGAAGGGCTTCGCTCTCCCTCTCTATCTCCTCCAGCTCCTCAACGGTTGGATACCTTCCAAAGCCGCCGGGCTTGACGTTTATGCCGTGTATCTCCCTGCCGCCTATGATGACTCTGAGCCTGTTCCCAAAGGCCTTGAGGGCCAGTCCCTCTTTCACCAGCTCGCCGTGCTTCGTCGCCATCCTTATGGCGTCGGGATAGCCGAAGACGTCCGGTGCAACTAGGAGGTAGAGGTGAAGCGCGTGGCTCTCAAGGAACTCTCCTATCAGGCCGAGTTCCCTGAGGAGTGTTATCTCCTCCGGAACTTCAACTCCGAAGGCCCTCTCGATTCCAAGGACTGAGGCAACGCTGTGGGAGAGGTAACAGATGGCGCATATCCTTGCCTCAAGGTCGGGAACATCGTAGTAGTGTCTTCCCAGGGTCAGGAGTTCGAAGAAGCGCGGCCCCTCAACTATCTGGAGCCTGACGTCCTTTACCTCGCCGTCCTCGATGACTATCTCGGCTTTGCCGTTGCCCTCAACGCGCGTGAATTCTCTCATCTCGATTATCATGGCTCCCACCTCGCGAAGGTCTTGAACTTCCTCACGATGTACTCGTCATCGTAGCCGAGGCTCTTGAGAATCTCGTACTCGCTGGCCGGGTTAACCTCCCCCGGAAGCGGACCGCGGCAGCCTATGCATCCGAGGCCCGAGCGCACGCAGACAGCCTTGCAACCTCCGTAGGTTATCGGGCCGAGGCACGGAAGGCCCTTCTTTACCAGCACGCACTCGTACTCGTTGAGCTTGCACTCCAGGCAGACGGGGTAGTCCTTTCTAACAGGCTCGATGCCCTTGGCAATGTCGATGAGCACCTGGTAGACTTCCTCCTTGTCGTACGGGCATCCCGGAAGGGCGAAATCAACGGCGACGTATTCGACGACCGGTTTGGAGTCGAGGGCGCGCATCGGATTACCACTGTCCCCGTAAACGGCCTTCAGCTTCTCCCTTATGGGGAGTTCAACGCTCCCCTGAACAGACCCGTGGGTTGCGCAGGTTCCGAGGGCTATGAGGTATTCGGAGTGGTTTCTCGCCTCTTTGAGGAGGTTCAGGTCGCGCTGGGTTGAAACGGTTCCGGTTACGAGTGCAACGTCGTAGTGGTTCTCCTCGCTCAGGCTGGTCGCCATGTGGAACTCGGTTATCTCGTAGAATTCGAGGAGGTCGAAGAGCTTTTCATAGAGGAAGAGAATGTTGAGGGCACATCCGCCGCAGTCGGTAAGTTCGAAAACTGCCAACTTGAGCTTGTCCATCATATCAACCCCCTTGTGGAGAGAGCGTCCCAGTACGTGAAGACCGGACCGTCCTTGCAGACGTACTTGATGGACGTGCTCGTTCCGACGATGCAGTGGCCGCACTTGCCTATCCCACAGCGCATTCTCCTCTCAAGGGTCATGTATATCCTGCCCGGAGAGAGCTTCCTATCCAGGAGCTCCCTTATGACGAACTTGTACATGACCGGCGGGCCGCAGATGAGGGCGTAGGTGTTGTTCACGTCGAACTCCTCCCCCCTGAACAGGTCGGTGACGACACCCTTGCACACCCTGTCCGAGAAGCCCCTCTCCAGATATATGCACGACGGGCTTTCGACCTCGTATGCCAGCTTTACCGAGCAGTTCATGGCATCACCGTGCTTCAGGAGGTGTATTATCTCGTCGCGGAAGAGTATGTCCTCGTAGGCTTTGGTTCCATAGAGCAGCCAGACGTTCTCGTATTTGCCGGTGTCGATGGCGTACCAGAGCACCGAACGGAGGGGTGCCATTCCGAGGCCACCTGCAACGAGTATCAGGTTGGAGCCCTCCATCTTCTCCATGGGGAAGCCGTTTCCGTAGGGCCCGCGGATTCCTATTATATCGCCCTCCTTCATCTTGTGTATGAACTTGGTCATCCTGCCGGCTTTCCTGATGCAGAGCTGGAGGTAGCCCCTCCTCGTCGGGGAAGAGCATATGCTTATCGGGAACTCCCCGAAACCGCGTATGTCAACGATGACGAACTGCCCTGGCTTGAAGTTGAAGTTGGCCTCGACCTCGGGATCGAGGAAGCGTAGCGTGAAGAGCTTTTCCCTTGATGTCAGGTCCTTCACTTCGAGAATCCTGGCGTTGTGGGTCACATACGGGTTCTCGCTCATTTCAGAGACCCCCTAACCTCCTCAAGAACCTTGACGTGCTCTATCTTCGCGGGGCAGAACTCGTCGCATCTCCCACATCCGACGCAGTTGTAGCCGGAGGACGGGTCAAAGTAGCTCTTGCAGTAATAGCGGTGCCTGAAGCGGTCAAGACGGGTGGGCCTGAAGTTGTGGCCCCCGGCAACGAGTCCGTGGTTCTCCATGAAGCACGAGTCGTAGCGCCTCTCCCGGACCGCTTTGTACGCGTCCATCCAGCGGTCACAGACCTCGTAGCAGCGGCACGTCGGGCACACCATGTTGCAGTTGCCGCATGCGAGGCATATCTCTGCGTACTTCTTCCATACCGGGCTGTTGTACGCCAGATCGAGCATGTCTGCGAGACCTTCCTGCGGGAGCTCCTTCTGGAAAGATTTCGCGCGCTTCTCCTCGAACTCTTTGAAGTTGGCCAGGTCTTCGTCGGTCACCTCTTCAAACAGTTCGTCGTCCTCCCATACTATCTCATGACCGCGGACGCTGCCTATCCTCACAAGCCATCCGTCCGGCAGTTCGTGCAGGAACAGGTCGAAGCCGTCCATTGCGAAGTGCGTGCCGAGGCTCTTGCAGAAGCAGTACTCGTCGGGCATGCAGCTTATCCCTATTATCAGGGTCTTTTCCCGCCTGCTCTTGTAGTACGGGTCGGCGGGTTCATCGAGGTACACCTTGTCGAGTATCTTAAGACCGTGGATATCACAGGAATGGAGTCCGAAGAGGACCATCGGTTCTGCCTCTATCTCCTCCTCCCAGCGGCCGTTTTTTAGCCTGAGAATGGCCTCTCTGGGCCTGAAGAAGAACTTCTTCGGAGGAAGCATGGTTCTGTTGTAGTCCAGCACTATCTCCGCCGGGTCGTGCACCTCCTGGAAAGAGTAGATGCTCCCCTTCTTTACTGGAGCATAGACAGTGCCCCAGGCTTCGAGTGACTTGAAGAACTTCTCAAAGTTTTCGGAAGGCAATTTTATGTATCTCAAGGGCATCACCGCCTCGAACGGGCTTACGATTTTAAGTTTGTAAAGGATTGATTTAAGAATTTTTCAAACAAACGGTTACCAACCAAATGTTACTAACTTGTACTTTAGTGCACGCTTATAAACATTAAAGTCGAAGTTTTTCCGAAAAATCCTTGCGGTGATGCAAAATGGAATCCTCCCTCGGTTATATCCGCTCTTACCCTCCGGAACCGAGCTCGCTGATTCCCCTTCTCCAGCGAACTCAGGAAAAGTTTGGCTACCTCCCCAGGGAGGCCCTTGAGGAGATAGCGAACTACTTAGGTGTTCCTCTCAGCAGGGTCTACGGCGTGGCGACCTTCTACGCCCAGTTCCGCTTCGAGCCCCTCGGGAAGTACGTCGTCAAAATCTGCCACGGGACAGCCTGCCATGTAAACGGCGCCGTGAACATATCCCAGGCGATAACGGAAGAGCTAGGCATAGAAGAAGGTCAGACAACTGAGGACGGCCTCGTGACGCTGGAGCGCGTAGCGTGCCTCGGATGCTGCAGTTTGGCCCCGGTCATAATGATAAACGACAAGGTCTTCGGCAAGCTCACGCCCGACAAGGTCAGGAAGCTGATGAGAAATCTCAAGGAGGGGAAGCTCGATGTCTGAAATTAAAGCCATCGCCGTCGGCATGAACTCCTGTGGAATAGCTGCCGGCGCGAGGGAAACCTACGAGGCCATAAAGGCCGAGCTTGAGAAGAGAGGCCTTGACATCAGGCTCAAGATAGTCGGCTGTGTAGGTATGTGCTACCGCGAGCCCCTCGTGGACATCATCACCGATGATGAGATAATCACCTACGGTCACGTTGACCCCAAGAAGGTTCCGAGAATCATCGAGGAGCACGTTATCAACGGAAAGCCGGTCGAGGAATGGATAGTCAAGCGCGACTGGTGGGAGAACGGCGAGAGGAAGACGTGGGACGTTGACGGCTACTTCGCCAAGCAGAGGAAGATAGTGCTCGAAAACTCCGGCTACATAGACCCGGAGAACATAGACGAGTACATCCAAGCTGGTGGCTACGAGGCCCTCAGGAAGGCCCTCCAGATGGAGCCCGAGGAGATAATAGACGTCATAATGAAGTCCGGCCTCAGGGGGAGGGGCGGTGCCGGATTCCCGACGGGGCTGAAGTGGAAGTTTGCAAGGCAGGCAAAGGGCGACGAGAAGTACATCGTCTGCAACGCCGACGAGGGCGACCCCGGGGCATTCATGGACAGGAACGTCCTTGAGGGCGACCCGCACAGGGTAATCGAGGGCATGATAATCGGTGCCTACGCGATTGGGGCAACCAAGGGCTTTATCTACGTCCGCGCCGAGTACCCGCTCGCCATAAGGCGCCTCAAGATAGCGCTGAAGCAGGCCCGCGAAAGGGGCTTCCTCGGCGAGAACATCCTCGGAAGCGGGTTCTCCTTTGACATCGTCATCAAGGAAGGTGCCGGAGCCTTTGTCTGCGGCGAGGAGACGGCATTGATAGCCTCGATAGAGGGGAAGAGAGGAATGCCGAGGCCGAGGCCACCTTACCCCGCTCAAAAGGGCCTCTGGGGCAAGCCGACAAACATCAACAACGTTGAGACCTGGGCGAACGTGCCCTGGATAATCAAACACGGCTGGAAGGCCTACGCCTCGATAGGAACCGAGAAGAGCAAGGGCACCAAGGTCTTCGCCCTGTCGGGCAAGATAAAGCACGGCGGAAACGTCGAGGTTCCGATGGGCATGACGCTGAGGGAGATACTCTACGAGATAGGCGGGGGAACCAAGACCGGCAAGAGGATTAAAGCCGTCCAGCTCGGCGGTCCGTCCGGCGGGTGCATCCCCGAGTACTTATTCGACACACCCGTTGACTACGAGAGCGTGAACGCCACCGGGGCGATAATGGGAAGCGGCGGAATGGTCGTTATGGACGAGGACACATGTATGGTCGATGTGGCGAAGTTCTTCCTCGACTTCACGGTCAAGGAGTCCTGCGGAAAGTGCACCTTCTGCCGCCTTGGAACGAAGAGGATGTGGGAGATTCTGGACAAGTTCACGAAGGGCGAAGCAACGGAGGAAGACCTTGAGAAGCTCGAAAGGCTGGCATACCAGGTCAAAGCCGGTTCGCTCTGCGGCCTCGGGCAGACTGCCCCGAATCCCGTTCTGACGACGCTCCGCTACTTCAGGGACGAATACCTTGCCCATATCCAAGGAAAATGCCCAGCCAAGGTCTGCAAGCCGCTCATCAGGTACGTCATAATAACCGACAGGTGCACCGGCTGTACGGCGTGTGCCATATTCTGCCCTGTCAAGGCCATCAGCGGCGAGAGGCTCAGGCCCCACGTTATCAACCAGGAGGAGTGCATCAAGTGCGGAACCTGCTACGAGGTGTGCCGGTTCAACGCCATAGAGATAGTCGATGCAGGGGGTGAGTGAAATGGTCAAGATCATAGTCAACGGTAAGGAACTCGACGCCCCGGAGGGGAAGCCGCTCATAGACTTCCTCCGTGAGATTGGGGAGCACGTCCCCGGCTTCTGCTACACGAACGAGCTTGACCCCTACGGCTCCTGCAGGCTCTGCCTCGTCTCCACCAAGAGGGGCGTCACCACCTCTTGTACCCTCAAGCCGATGGAGGGGCTTGAGTTAGAGACCCTCAGCGATGAAGTTGTTTCAATGAGAAAGACCGCGCTTGAACTCATCCTCTCCGACCACTACGGCGACTGCATCGGGCCGTGCCAAGACGGCTGTCCGGCCCACAGCGACGTGCAAGGATATCTCGCGCTCATAGCGATGGGCAAGTACCACGAGGCGGTCAAGCTGATGAAGGAGAAGTACATCCTCCCGGCGGTTCTCGGGAGGGTCTGTCCGGCCTTCTGTGAGGACGCCTGCCGGAGAAACCTCGTGGAGGAGCCCCTCGCGATAAGGCAGCTGAAGAGGTACGCGGCGGACTACGACCTTGAGCACGGCCCGTGGATGCCCGAGATTCCGCCCTCGACCGGAAAAAGGATAGCCGTCGTCGGTGGCGGGCCAGCCGGCCTTGCCTGCGCCTACTACCTCAGGACCATGGGGCACGAGGTTACCATAATAGAGGCGATGCCCGAGCTCGGCGGCATGATGCGCTACGGAATACCGCCCTACAGGCTCCCGAGGGACGTGCTCGATAAAGACATAGCGACCGTGATCAACACGGGAATCGAGGTGAAGACCAACACCGCCCTCGGAAGGGACGTAACCCTTGAGGAGCTCCGCGAAAAGTACGACGCGGTTTTCCTCGGCGTCGGCGCGTGGAGAAGCAGAAAGATGGGGATTCCGGGCGAGGAGCTTGAGGGAGTGATGCACGGCATAGAGTTCCTCAGAAAGGTCAACACCGGCGAAAAGGTCGAGCTGGGGGAGCGCGTCATAGTCGTTGGTGGCGGAAACACCGCGATGGACGTCGCAAGGACGGCTCTGAGGCTCGGTGCGAAGGTTACCGTTGTTTACCGCCGCTCGAAGGCCGAGGTGCCTGCCAACGAGAGGGAAGTGGAGGAAGCGATGGAGGAAGGCGTGGAGTTCATGTTCCTGACGAACCCGGTAAAGATTCTCGGCGACGGGAAGGTCGAGGAGGTTGAACTCATAAAGATGCGCCTTGGCGAGCCCGATTCCAGCGGAAGGAGGAGGCCGATACCTATAGAGGGCTCGGAGTTCCGCGTCAGGGCCGACAACGTCATCCTCGCCATAGGCCAGTACTGCGACGAGGAGTTCCTCAAGAGCCTCGGCATCGAGGCGAGGCGCGGTAAGGCTCTCGTTGATGAGGTGACGCTCCAGACGAGCGTTCCCGGAGTTTTCGCCGGCGGAGACCTCGTCCTCGGGCCTTCAACGGTCATCGAGAGCATAGCCACCGGAAGAAGGGCCGCGATAATGATAGACCTCTACCTCAAAGGCAAGCTGGAGAAGGCCAGGGAAGTCCTCACCGAGCCGGAGAAGCACATCGGGGAAGTCTTAAGCGATGACGACCTGTACAGGGTTCTCTTCGACCTCAGGCCCTACAACCACTGGAAGAAGGTGACGGAGAAGGACTATGAGGATATTGAGAGGAAGCCGAGGGCTAAGGTGAAGCTCCTCGATCCTGAAAGGAGGAAGAGAACCTTTGAGGAGGTCGAGCCGGCCTTAACCGAGGAGCAGGTCCTCGAAGAGGCCAGGCGGTGCATGAGCTGCGGCTGTATGGAGGTCTTCAGGTGCAAGCTTAGGGAGTACGCCACGCTCTACGGTGCCGAACAGTACGCCTTTGAGGGGGAGCAGAACAAGTTCGAAATCGACGAGAGCCACCCATGGGTGACGCTCGACAACAACAAGTGCGTCCTCTGCGGCCAGTGCGTCAACTTCACCCACGAGGTCGCTGGAGAGGGAGTCCTCGACTACCTGTTCCGCGGATTTAAGACGAGAATCTCGCCGCCGCTCGGGGAGAGCCTCGGGGATATGGACGGCAGGTTCATCGGGGAGATGATAG
Source organism: Thermococcus sp. (assembly GCF_015521605.1). Taxonomy (NCBI): domain Archaea; kingdom Methanobacteriati; phylum Methanobacteriota; class Thermococci; order Thermococcales; family Thermococcaceae; genus Thermococcus; species Thermococcus sp. Next base: position 30,158 of record NZ_WANV01000018.1, on the reverse strand, counting down.
ACCTATGTCCGGTTGGGGCAATAACCGAGAAGCTCCCCTTCGTCAAGCCCGGGCCCTGGAAGACGAGGCCGGTAAAGACGGTCTGCAACGGGTGTAGCTTTGCGTGCGAGATGAACGTCGAGGTTTACGACGGCATGCTCGTGAGGGCTTCGAGGGTGGAAAGCTCATGGAACGGCCACCTCTGCGACGTCTGTCGCTTCGCCAGGCCGTGGGCCGAAGACCTAACTCAGCCGCTCCTCAACGGCGAACCGGTGAGCTGGGAGGAGGCCAGGAAGTTCATAGCGGATAGGGACTACGCGTTAATCCTCACCCCGGAGCTGACGAACGAGGAGATAGCCTTCTTCAAGGCCTTTGCGGAGAAGACGGGCGTTCCAATAGGTTCAACCGTAAGTGGGGGCATCTCAACTGCCACGCTGGAGGACATAAAGAATGCTAGGCGCGTTCTCCTGAAGGCGGACGTTGAGAAGTACCCGCTGCTCAAGATACTCCTGAGGGGCAAGGAAATCGTTGATGAAGACTATGACGTTGCGATACTTGAGGGGGGAGAACCGCTCGATGTCCCGACTCTGATACTTTATCCGGGCGTTAACGCGGCGGGGCTCATAAAAGCCGGGATAACCGGAATACCCGAGGCTGAAGCCTACGTTGTCATCGGAAGGACGGAGAAGGAGCTGTCGGGCGATGTGCTGGTGCTCCCTGCCGGCCTCTGGGCGGCGAAGGAAGGGACGGTAACCAACGCCCTTGGAATGGAGCTGAAGGTCGGCAAGGCGGTTGAAGAGGCCAGCAGGGCCCTTGACCTGTTTTCTTCCTGATCTCCTTTCTTTCCTGAATGGGTGTGGACTTCTCAGGGGCCGTCTGAGGCCTTCCGTCGGACATTTAAAAAAGGGATTAGATAACCGCCGGAACGCCTGGAATCCTCGGGAATGGTTGAACTTCGGCTATGTGCTTCGCCCCGACCATGTAGCGGACCAAGCGCTCGACTCCGATTCCTGCTCCCGCGCTCGGTCTCAGGAGACCCGCCTTGGCCACCTCCAGATACGGTCTGAAGGCGTCGAGGCTTATCCCTGCTTCCATCATCTTCCTGACGATGACCTCATACTCCCACTCCCTCTCGCCGCCGCTCGACACTTCGCCGTAGCCCTCCGGAAGGTATAGATCATAGTTTCTGAAGTGGCCCGGCCTCTCGGGGTCTTCCCTGTCGTAGAACTCTCTCTTAATATCGAGTACCCAGAAGGGTTCTTTCATGGTTTTGCTCGCCTCTTCTTCATCTCCGAACTCCTCTTTTATCTCCTCCAGGGTGAAGCGCTTGAAGGGTGTCCTGACCTTCGGAACCTCTCTTTCGAGCCCCCAGCTTCTCGCCTCTTTGAATAGACCGCTGATAAGTCCCTCGATGAGGCCCATCACGTCGTCCATGCTTGCGTAGGCTATCTCGAAGTCGAGCTGGGTGAACTCGTAGGCGTGTCTTCCGTCGTCGGCACTCCTCCCCTCAAGCCTCACGTTCGGCGAGAGGATGAAGAGCCTGTCGATCCCCATGGCTATTGCCATCTGTTTGTGCAGTATCATGCTGTGGGTCAGCCTCAGCCTTGAGCCGTAAACTTCGACTTCTGGAGGCTTTAGGGCTTCTTCAGCGGCGGGATCCGGCCACAGGGGATCGGTTATCGAGCTGAGCATCACAGGGAGTAGCCACTTGAAGCCCCTGCTCACCATGTACCTTGTCATATAGTCAATGACTTTCGTCTGAATTTCCATTATTGGTTCAATTTTTCTGGTCACAATTTGGAGAGCGTTCATATACATCACCTGATTTTTGTCACCGATTTTCTCCTTTATGACCTTTATGCAAAAACTTTTGGATTTTGGGCAAAATATGACATTAAGTCGCAACTATTTTTGAACAATCGACAACATTTTAATCGCTAATTGACATTTATCAACGCCCTCCGGCGATAGCGTTATAACGCCAGCCGAGAACTTTGTATGGTGGTAAAGCATGGGAGTGTACATATTCACACCGGAGGATCTCATACGCTACGGTGCCGCGAGGGAAGGACAGCTTGACCTCCTCAAAAAGGCGGTTCTGGATAAAGAAGACATTCTGATCGTTGGCTCAAGCCGCTCCGGGAAGACGAAGCTCGTGGAGGCTCTGATGCACTTTGTTCCCGACGACTGGAAGGTCGCGGTCATCACCGCCTACGGCGAGTTCAAGCCCTTTAAGCCCAACATCGTTGTCATAGACACCCAGTTTGACAACCAGTCCCTTGAAAGACGTACCTCCGACGTGATAGCCAAGATAAAGGCCATAAACCCGGACTACGTCGTCATCGATACAATCCACACTATTGACGTTGCAAGGGTCTTCCGCGAGCTCATAGACAACTACGCCTTCATAGTCACCTCCCTTGCCCTTACAGACGACATAAAGGATGAGGTGAAGCACTGGCTCAGGATAAGTGGCGAGACTTTCGACAAGTTTGACATCGTGGTCGAGCTCAAGAGGGACTGGAGAACCGGGAAGAAGAGCATAAACAGGGTGTACAGGGTAAAAGACGGAAACCTCGAAGTCCTCCTGTGATCATTCTTTTCTGCTTCTTTCGGGTTTTATCACTTTCTTGAGCTCCCGCAGTATTCTGGTTTGGCTCTCCCGGTTCAGGTAGCCGAGACGCCAGGCAACGTAGAGGAACACATTGAACGCCAGGGTCACGAGGAGACCGATCACTATCGAGTCTACCGTCACTCCCGCTATTGTCATCTGAGTCCTTCTGAACATCCCGAGGATAAAGTAGTCCGTTGGGCTCATGCGCTTCAGGGGCAGCGTTGTTCGCACCGTTCCGTTTTCTGGAATAATCGAGAGCATGTGGTTCCACGTTACAGAATACACCTTGATGTGGGTGCCGTTTTCGGCACAGTTCGGGACTTCCACGTTCCCCTCCGGCCACAGGCACGTCCCGTCGGGGTTTACGGTGACCCACACGTCGGTGTGTTCATAGGTCTGGAAGTAGACGGTTCTGTTCTCCGGAAAAACCTTGACCACCTCTATATCCTGTGTAGCCCCCCCGTATACCAAGGCCCTGAAGAAGCGGTAGAGCTCGTCTATCAGCCGGTTGCTGAAATGTTCATCTTCCCAGACTATGTAGTAGTATATGTTCCCGTCCCTGTCCACCATGTAGAGCATCCCGTCGGGCGTGTCATCGGGTAGCGCATACACTATGGGGCTGTAAGTAGGGGCGTCTTTGCTCTCCCAGGGCAGGTAGCCTTCGAGGGAATATCCGCTCGTGTAGAGACCGACGCTCCAGAAGACGAAGAAGTTCAGAACGAGCCATGCGGCGATCCATTTTTTTGAAATCATGTACCTCACTTGATTAAAAGATAAGGGAGGTCAGCCCTTAAGCTTTTTCACGACCTCACGGAGGTTGGCGAGCATCTCCTCGATGTCCTCGAATGTCATGTACCCCATGTTCCCTATGCGGAAGGTCTTTTCGGCAACGCTTCCGTAGCCTTTGGCCAATTCGAAGCCGCGCTCGCGCATCGCGTTGTAGACATCGACGCCCTTCATCCCCTCGGGAACCACGACCGCTGTAATGGTCGGGCTCTCGTAGCCGGGCTCGGCGAGGATTCCGAGGCCCATCTCCCTGACGCCGTTCCGTATCATCTCGCTCCTCTTCCTGTACATGTCGAGCCATTTCTCCTTTCCGCCCATCTTCTCCACTATGCGGAGAACGACGTTGAGGCCGAATATCTGCGGGAGCGGCGGCGTTGAGGGCGTTCCCTTCTTCTTTTCGTTGAACTTCTTGTAGAGCGGGAGGTCGAAGTACCAACCGCGTTCGGGCATCTTCTCCGCTATCTCAAAGACGCGCTCGCTGACAGCTGCTACCGCTAATCCCGGCGGCACTCCAAAGGCCTTCTGGCTGCTCCCGAAGACGAGGTCAATACCCCACTCGTCAAACTTTATGTCCGCACCACCCATCGCCGAGACCGCATCGACGAAGAGGAGCTTGTCGTGCTCGTGGACGACCTTGGCCAGCTCAGGAAGCGGGTTCAGCACACCGGTAGAGGTCTCGTTGTATGTTATCGTCACCGCGTGTACATCGGGGTTCTTCCTCAAAGCCTCGTCGAGCTCCTCCGGCTTGATGGCGTAGCCCGGCTCTTTCTCAAGGACAACGGCTTTTCTGCCGTTGGTCTCAACTACATCCATGAACCTGTTGCCGAATGCCCCTATCGTGGTAACCAGAACCTTTCCTCCCCGGGGTATCGTGTTCCTCACAGCGGCCTCCATGAAGCCCGTCCCGGAGCTGGGGAAGAGGATTATCTCGCCCCTATCGGCCTCAAGGAAAGCCTTGAGTCTGTTGAGAGTGTCAACGTGAACCTCCTTCGCCTCGGCCGAGCGGTGGCTGAACATCTGAACGCTCATTATTGCGAGAACCTCGGGAAAACATGCGACGGGTCCGGCGGTAAAGAGCTTATACTTCGGCTTGACGAGCTCGTAAACCTCCCTGTAAGCGTCCTCGTACTGCATGTCGAACCTCAGCTCCATCAGCATCACCTCGGCGGGAGTTTGGAGGTGAAATATAAAAAGGGTTCGTTGGCGGTGCGGGTTCTCTTCTGAAGCTCCGTTCATTTACCGGACCCATTCCTGAAAAATCTTCGGCATAGCCAAGACTTTTAAAAGATTCACCCTAACGTTCAGAAGGTGGTCGTATGGAATCCAGACGCCTCGCCGGGATACTGTTGCTCATCCTGTCTGCCTTCACCGGCACGATAGCCTTCCGCCTCGCCACCCCCGCCATAGCGTTCTACACGCGCGATATACTCCAGGCCTCGATGCTCTCCGTTTCAATCGTCTCGATGTCATTCGTCCTTGCAAGGGCGTTTTCGTCGGTCTTCGGTGGACTGATCCTTGAGAGGGGTAAAAGGCTCGTCTATATTGGCGCGGTGGCCATGATGGGGAACGCCCTCGCGGTTCAGCTCTACCCCCTGACATCGACATGGGTTCAGGTGGCCGGAATAAAGCTCCTCAACGGTTTCCTCAACGGTCTCAGCTGGCCGATGGCACAGTTTGTGATAGCCGTGGCCACTCCCAGGGAGATAAGGGCGAGGGTCACGGCGATATACTTCTTCTTTGGCAGCATAGCCGCTCTCCTCGGAAACTACATCTATGCCTACACGATAGACCTCGGACTGGGCGGTCAGATGTGGATTGCCTCGGCGTTCTTCGTCCTGACCGGCCTGATAATGGTGGCCAGCTACGTCCTCCTCTACGATAGAATAACGCCCAAACGGAAGAAAACTCCCGACGGTGAAAGGCCGAGCCTCGACCCCCGGAGGGTTTTGATTATCGCCTCGCTGATGGCCGTCATAGTCGCATTCACCTCCGGCGAGATAACCTACGTTTACGTCTCGGAGGCACTTGGGATGGACAAGGCAACGACAGCAACGCTAATCGGCTGGGCCGGTTTTCTGTCCGCGATGCTCAGCTACTTTGCCTCCTGGGCCGCTGACGTGAGGAGCGAGAGGCGGATGGTTCTGCTGACCTCTCTGATGGCGGCACTCTCACCGCTTCTCGCTGCAGTGAAGACCGCCCCGACGGTGTTCCTCGGGATATTCCTAGCGCTCTTCGCCTTCCAGAGCTTCCGCCCGATTTCGAGGAAGGTTCTCGCTTCCTACCACCGCTCTTCCCTTGCCATAGGCGGCGTCAACGGCGTCCAGAACCTCTCAACTTTCCTGGGTGGAATGCTGTTCGGCTTCGCCTACTCGCTGGGGGAGCTTCACTGGGTTATAACTCTCAACCTCGCCCTGCTGGCGTTCGCACCCGTTTCGATAGCCTTGCTCTGGCAGAGCGTTAAGCTTAAAGGCAGTGGGAAGTAAGTGCCCTCTGACGGGAACTCCAAAACTTTTATAAAAGAGAGCACTCGCCTAAGTTTAGGCTTAGCTTACGCTCATTTGGAGGTGAGAGTATGGGACTGAGACCAGCCAAGATTGATAGGGACGTTGACAAGCCCGCTTACACGAGGAGGGAATACATACGCGGTGCGCCCGGTCCGAAGATAACGATCTTCGACATGGGCAACCTCTCCGCTGAATTCGAGTACGAGGTCAGCCTTCACGCCGAGCAGGCCATGCAGATAAGGCAGAACGCCCTTGAGGCCATCCGTATTCAGGTGAACAGGTACCTCCAGAAGAATGTAGGAAGGAGCAACTACCACTTCAAGATAAGGGTTTACCCCTTCCAGGTTCTCCGTGAGAACCCGATGGCCACCGGAAGGAAGGCAGACCGTTACGGAAACGGTATGAGGAGGCCCTTCGGAAAGCCGATAGGACTCGCCGCAAGGGTCAAGAAGGACCAGAAGATCCTCACCGTCTGGGTCAACGAGAACCACCTCAAGTTCGCCCTCGGTGCGATGCACAGGGCCAAGATGAAGCTGCCCTACAGCGCCTACTACAGAATCTACGACAAGGAAGGCAACGACATCACCAGCAAGGTTCTCTCAACCATGAAGCGCTGAAGAGCTGCGCTGATGCACACTGGAGTGCCTTTTACCTCTTCTTTTGTTCTCTCAACGTTGAAGCACTCATTGCTATGTTCCGGGGGAAATCTTTAAGTACTCCTTCGCGTAGTTACGATGGGGTGGGCATGCCTAACGTACAAAAGGATTCCTCCGTTCCTGCCGTTCTGTTCATCCTCGCCACGATGCCCTCACTGCCCCTCATGATTGAAGGGTTCAGTTATCTTGCACAGCACTATCCAACTGTTATTAATGTGATTCCAGGCATTGAGGTTGAGTTTGATCCCGTATCTGTGAGGTATATTTTTATTGAGTCGTGGGGTATGTTGCTGTACCCGGTTCTTGTTCTGGCGTTGCTCACGGTTATCTTCCTGAGAAAGACGGAGTTTCAAGAGGGCTCTTTTCTGATGCTGGGCTTAGTTGTTCCTTTCTTTGTTGTCATAACGATCTCGGTGGTGGAAGCGGTTTTCAATGGTGGGGGCGAGAACAACTTTGGATTCCTCACGGCTTATCTGTTGTTTACATCCCCCTATCTCCTTGGGGTCATTGGACACTACCTGCTCTCGCGCATGGTGTGGTAGCAGTTTTCCCATATATTCATAATGATTATTAACGATGCAGTCCAATTTAGATTGGTGGGACGATGGTAAGCTCGGGCTTTAGGGCAATGCTTCTCAAACTCGGCGTTCCTGAGGACAGGCTGACGGTTCTTGAGGGCAAGGGTGGAGTTGTGGAGGGGGAATTTGAAGGCATCAGGTACGTCCGCTTCCGGGATTCCGCCAAGGGCTTCCGGCGCGGAACGGTTGTCTTTGATAACGGGGACGTTGTTCTTGGATTTCCCCACATAAAGCGCGTCGTCCAGCTGGAGAACGGGATAAGGCGGGTCTTCAAAAACAGGCCGTTCTACGTCGAGGAGAAGGTGGACGGCTACAACGTCCGGGTCGTTAAGGTCGGGGATAAGGTTCTCGCCCTCACCCGCGGCGGCTTCGTCTGTCCTTTCACGACGGAGCGAATACTTGACTTCATAAACGGGGAGTTCTTCAGGGACTATCCAAACCTCGTCTTGGCGGGGGAGATGGCTGGCCCGGAGAGCCCCTACATAGTCGAGGGGCCGCCCTATGTGGAGGAGGACATAGAGTTCTTTCTGTTTGACATCCAGGAGAAGGGAACCGGACGAAGCCTCTCTGTGGAGGAGAGGCTTAAGCTGGCCGAGGAATACGGGATCCGGCACGTTGCGACGTTTGGCCTCTTCGACCGCTCCCGTCTGGATGACCTCTACGACCTAATCGAGAGACTCAGCCGGGAGGGAAGGGAAGGCATCGTCATGAAGACCCCGGATATGAAGAAGATAGCGAAGTACGTAACGCCCTATGCCAACATCAATGACATCAAGATAGGCTCGCACATCTTCTTCGACCTTCCTCACGGTTACTTTATGGGACGGATTAAGCGCCTTGCGTTCTACCTTGCCGAAAAGCACGTCAGGGGCGAGGAGTTCGATGAGTACGCCAAAGCCCTCGGAAAAGCCCTGCTAAGGCCCTTCGTCGAGAGCATCCACGAGGTGGCCAACGGCGGCGAGGTCGAGGAGGTCTTCACGGTGAGGGTCAAGAACATAACGACCGCCCATAAAATGGTGACTCACTTCGAGAGGCTCGGCGTGAAGATCCACATCGAGGACATCGAGGACTTGAAGAACGGCTACTGGAGGATAACCTTCAAGCGTGTTTACCCAGACGCGACGAGGGAAATGCGGGAGCTTTGGAACGGGTTAGCGTTCGTGGATTGAGGTTTTTATCCAGCACGGGCCGTTTCCGAAATCGTTAAAAATGATAATTGCCATTATGATAATGGTGATTATCATATGCGTCCATTCGTTGACAGGAGGGAGGAGCTCAAGGCCCTCAAGGAGCGTTTAACGAGTAACAATTTTGAGCTGATCGTCATTTATGGGCGCAGGAGGGTGGGGAAGACCCGCCTCGCCCTCGAAGCCGTTAAGGAGCTTCCCCACGTTTACTATCTGGCGGTTGAAGGCGACAATCTGCGGCACTTTCGAAAAACCGCCGAGCGCGTGTTTCCAGAGGTCAGATACTCAAGGGAGGACTGGGAGGGAACCTTACACGCCCTAAAAGAGAAGATTATAGTCATTGACGAGTTCCCGAACCTGATAAAGGAAAACCCCCGGGTTCTCTCGCTCTTCCAGAGGGCCATAGACCTCGACCTGTCTAGTTCCAGCACCAAGCTCGTTCTCCTCGGTTCCTCTGTGAGCATGATGACGGAAAAGGTGCTGAGTTACAAGAGCCCGCTCTACGGGAGGAGGACCGGTTCAATGAAGCTCAGACCAATGGGCTTCTTTTCCCTCAGGGAGTTTTTCCCGAAGGCAAGCTGGGAGGAGCTCGTTGAAGTTTACGGCATGACCGATGGGATACCCTTCTACATAACCCAAGTTAAGCTCCCCTTCTGGGAGTGGCTGGAAAAGGAGCTCTCCAGCCCTGTGAGCTTCTTCAGGGACGAGGTTGACTTCCTACTGAGGTACGAATTCAGCGAGGTAAGCACCTACAAGAGAATCCTTGAGGCCATAGCGCTAGGGAAGACGACCCCCAAGGAGATAAGGGACTTCACCGGTCTGAGGCATTCGGACATCAGTCCATACTTAAGGAACCTCATCGAGACCGAGCTGATAGTAAGGGAGGTGCCGGTCACAGGGAAGAGAACCTCCAAGAAAGGGCGCTACTACGTGGCCGACAACTTCTTAGCTTTCTGGTTCCGCTTCATCTCTCCAAACCTCTCGCGCATAGAGGAGGGCACCTTCAGCGCTGAGGAGATACGGGAATCCTACAACCACTACCTCGGCTTTGTTTTTGAGAAGGTGGCGAGGCAGTTTCTAATCGAGCTCAACAAAGCTGGGAGACTGCCATTTGCGTTTACAAAAATCGGCTGCTGGTGGCACAGGGGAGAGGAAATTGATTTGGTTGCTTTAAACGAGAGGGAACGGAAGGCTCTGTTTGTCGAGGTGAAGTGGAAAGAGCTAAGGGAGAGAGAAGCGAGGGGAATCTTGAAGGACTTGGAGAGGAAGAGCGAGCTTGTGGGACTGGAGAGCTGGGAAAAGGGCTACGGACTGGTGGCGAAGGAGATTGAAGATAAAGCGCGGTTAAGGGAGGCGGGCTTCTTGGCCTGGGATTTGAGGGACTTCGATAAAATGGTAAGGCTTACGTCTACATCATGAAAGGAATGCGCGGAGGTGTTACAGTTGGTAGTGGGGCTAGTTAGAAAGGATAAAGTCAAAAAGGTGGTAAGAAAGTTCCCAAAAAAGGAGGTCGAGATAGAGAGGGCTTTGTACGCGAAAGTACATCCAAGAGTAACACTCAACCACCCCAGAGTGCAGCGAATCATCAAAGATTCTATCTTCATGGATCCAACTCTCTTAAACCTGGCTCTTGAACACACACTACTAAATTCACATCGGAAGTGTTAGAATCAGGAGATCTAAAGAGGTACATCGCTCCGTCGGCACAAGATGCCCTAAAATACCACCTCCTGTTTCAATTAGCGATGTTGAAGATAATCAAGGAGCACGAGGATGCGTTCAGACTTGCCCGCATAGATACATATAAGCTGGGCGAGATATCTAAAAAGGCGATTAAGAAACACGCAACAGTAGAATATATCTACGCGGTACGTTTAGGTGCGGTGGAAAGCGGAATCGCTTCGGACGCCCTAGAAGAGGCATACTTGGTCAAACCATTCAGCGAGTTCGCCGCAGACGACAATATCCCAAAGATTGCGGAAACACTAGTGAATGAGCTGGCGAAAGTAGGCATCCACGTTGATAGAAAAAGAGCAGAGGAAGCATTTAGAAGAGCAAAACCAGTTGTAGAAAGCCTCGTAAAGGAAGCATATATGAACCCTACCTATGGAATCATCAGCAGCACGATCGACGAACACCAATACATTATAAAGGGAATAAAAACGAACAAAGAGTTCAGAGAGTTCTTGGTGGAGATCAGCGGGAAGAAACCCCTCGCCAAGTTCAAGCAGGTCCAAAAACAGGTGGAGGCAGAGCCGAGAACGAGAGGTTTGCCCGAAGATGCCAAGGTCGAAGTCCTCTCAATTCTCCGCGGTCTGGAATTCGCGGACTACTCCGAAAAAGCGAAGGAAAAAGCCCTCGGAAAGCTGGCCTCGATGCTCGAAGAGCTCTCAAAGGAAGAACTAACCCATGAGAACCTCCAGAAAATCGGCCTCGTTGCCTTCGCTATCGAAATAATAAAGCGGGGCGAGTTCGAGCGGGTGGAGGAGATAAAGAAGCTCTGAGGGACTTCAGAGCTCTCTAAATACCTTCTCAAATTTTTCGCCTGGAATTATGAACTGTTTCTGGGGAGGCCCATCAACTTGCACCCCCACAAGTTACTTGTACCTCCGCAAGTGGGGGCATCTTTCCGGTTGGGTACAAGCATCTTTGCAAAGAAATGGGCTGTAAAGGGGGTGTGGGGGGCATTGGCCCCGTCAGGAGGTTTGCGAGTACAGGAAGCTTTTGGAAAAAGCTTCACCAAAAGTGTATAGCTCTCGTTCTGAAAGTTAATCTGAGCTGGTGATCCAGCTACTGACGCTTTTAATTCTGTGGAATCTACAAAAGCAATTCGCTAAGAGTGAGTTCACTTTAAATCGACGCCCGAAGGGCGTCAGTGGGCAGGAACTCCTAATAGCCCCTGTCCATCGAGTTGAATTCCGTTTTTGGAATGGGCGTTTGAAGAGGGATCACACTCTCAGCTTCGGAAGTTCAGCGATGAGCTACCAACCTTGATCAAACTCAACGGGACTGTCGTCCCGTGCGTTGGAGCTTCGCTCCAACGTCGCGCAGGCGAAGTTACTGGGGGCGTGGGGGCGTTAGCCCCCCAGAGGATTTAATGAATAAGGAAGGCGGGGAAACGTAGTTTCCCAGGTTTTAGAGAAAAGTGGGGTTGTGGGGCAAAGCCCCACTCCGGGGGTTTGAGAGTACAGAGAGATAAGGGGGCGGAGCCCCCTTGTCTTTCGTTTGCAAAAAAGTTGCATACCTTCCAAACCAAAAAAGGGTTGCAGCCTTCGAAAGCCTTTTAAATACTCTCCATAGACCCCAGTTCAGCGTTGAAGTGACCATAGCGAAGGATGACGGAAAAATGGCCTGGCACGTCTTCATTCCGGATTCGCTCCTCGAAGAGACCGATGACCCGAAGATCAGGACGTACAAGGTCGGACAGATAGCCAGGGCATGCGCAATATTCGGCGTCGAGCACATCTGGATCTACAAAGCAGGCGGCAGGGACGGAAGGTTCATCAAAACGATCCTCGAATACGCGGAAACGCCCCAGTACCTCCGCAAAAGGCTGTTCCCGCTGATGCCGGAGCTCAGGTACGTCGGCGTCATCCCGCCGCTCAGGACGCCGCACCACAAGCTCAAGGGAAAGCCAAAGGTCGGCGAAATCCGCGAAGGTTTCGCCTTCAGGAAGGGACGCAGAACCTACGCGGACATCGGCCTCGACGACCTCGCGATGGTCGAGGGGGACGTTGAAGGACGGTCAACGTTCAGGATCGTCTCGGTAAGGCCTCTCAGGGTGATACCGGCAAAACCAGAGGAATACTGGGGCTATAAGGTGCACTTGACGAGAAAGTCACTGGCGAAAACACTTAAAAAGGCCGGGCTGGATTTGGTCATCGCGACCTCAAGGAAGGGTCGCGACATTCGAGAGGTGAAGCTTTCCCCGCTGGAGGGGGAGGTCGGATTCGTATTCGGCTCACCGAGGAAGGGCGTGATGGAGCTCCTCGGCGAGGAGGAATATGACTTTGATCTAATCCTCAACACGATTCCAAATCAGCGGACAGCCACCGTCCGCACCGAGGAGGCCGTCTTGGCCACACTCGCGGTGTTTAATCTCATAAGGAGGGATTGAGATGGGAAAAATACACAGGCCAAGGAGAGGTTCACTGGCTTACTCCCCTAGAAAGAGGGCCAAGAGCATAGTCCCGAGAATCAGGAAGTGGCCGCAGGACAGCGAGGTCAGGATGCTTGGATTCGCCGGCTACAAGGCTGGTATGACCCACATCCTTATGATCGACGACAGACCAGGGCTCACCAAGGGCAAGGAAGTCTTCATGCCGGTCACTATCGTGGAAGTCCCGCCGCTCTTCGTCTACGGCATCAGGGCCTACAGACAGGGCTACCTCGGACTTGAGACCGCCACCGAGGTCTGGTTCCACGAGCTCAACGACTACGTCAAGAGGAGGATAAAGACCCTGCCCAAGGAGTACGGTGAGGAGGCGTTCAGGGAGAAGCTCGGTCAGCTTGAGGATCTCGTCAACGACGGGGAGATCGTCGATGTCAGGCTTCTCGTCCACACCCAGCCGTGGCTCATCAAGCTCAAGAAGAAGCCCGAGGTCATGGAGTACGCCATCGGTGGCGACGACGTCAAGGCGAAATTTGAATACGCCAAGGAGAAGATCGGCAAGGAACTCAGGGCGGGCGAGGTTCTCCACGAGGGTGAGCTCCTCGACGTCATAGCGGTCACCAAGGGTAAGGGAACCCAGGGTCCGGTCAAGCGCTGGGGTATTAAGATACAGTTCCACAAGGCCCAGCGCGCTGGAAAGGCCAGGCACGTCGGTAACCTCGGTCCGTGGCACCCGACCAGGGTCATGTGGACCGTCCCGCAGGCCGGTCAGATGGGCTTCCACCACAGGACCGAGTTCAACAAGAGGCTCATAGCCATAGGCGAGAACGGCAAGCTCAAGCTCGGGGACAAGGACGAGATAGACATCACCCCAAAGGGTGGCTTCCCGCACTACGGCATCATAAGGAGCGACTTCCTCATGATACAGGGAACCGTGCCGGGTTCCTTCAAGAGGATCATCAGGGTCAGGCCGGCTATTAGGCCGCCGAAGAAGAAGCCGCCGGTTGAGAGGCCGCAGATAACCTACGTCAGTAGGGAATCCAAGCAGTGAGGTGAGATAGATGAAGGTTAAGGTTTTCAATCTCGAAGGCGAGCCTGTGGAGGAGATAGAGCTTCCGAAGGTCTTTGCCACTCCATTCAGGCCCGACCTCATCAGGAGGGCTGTCATCGCCTCATGGACCCACAGGATACAGCCGCAGGGCAGGGACCCGATGGCCGGTAAGAGGCGCGTCACCGAGAACATCGGAAAGGGCCACGGCATGGCGAGGGTTGAGAGGATAAAGACCTCCCCGAGGTTTGCCGCCTTCGTTCCCTTCGCGAGGGGTGGAAGGAGAACCCACCCGCCCAAGGTTGAGAAGATAATCTGGGAGGACATCAACAAGAAGGAGCGCAGGCTGGCTATAATGAGCGCCATCGCTGCAACGGCCAACTACGACCTCGTCAGGGCTAGGGGGCACATCGTTGATAACGTCCCGCAGGTTCCCCTCGTTGTCGTTGACGACCTTGAGAAGGTCTTCAAGACCGCCCAGACCAGGGAGATATTCAAGAAGCTCGGCGTCTGGGACGACATCGAGAGGGCCAAGAAGAACACCAAGATCCGCGCAGGAAAGGGCAAGATGCGCGGAAGGCGCTACAAGAAGGCCAAGGGGCCGCTCATCGTCGTTGCCAAGAACGAGGGAATCGTCCAGGGAGCAAGGAACCACCCGGGCGTTGACGTCGTTACCGTTGAGAACCTCAGTGCCGAGCTGCTCGCCCCGGGAACTCATCCGGGCAGGCTCACCATCTGGACGAAGGGAGCTATTGAGAGGCTTAGGGAGATTTACGGGTGATGAGAGATGGATCCGTACAAGGTCATCATAAAGCCGGTCGTCACGGAGAAGGCCGTGGCGATGATAGAGAACGAGAACAAGCTCACCTTCATAGTGGACAGAAGGGCAACCAAGGCCGACATCAAGAGGGCCGTGGAAGCGATGTTCGAGGTCAAGGTCGAGAAGGTCAACACCCTCATAACCATGAGAGGAGAGAAGAAGGCCTACGTGAAGCTCAAGCCTGAGTACAGCGCAAGTGAGGTTGCTGCCAGGATAGGATTGTTCTGACGGGGTGAGTGAGATGGGAAAGAGTTTGATTCAGCAGAGGAGAGGTAAGGGAACCACGACCTTTAGGGCCCCCTCCCACAGGTACAGGGGCGCCGTCAGGTACGTTCCGCTCAACCTTACCAAGGAGAAGACCCTCGTCGGCAAGGTCGTCGAGATACTCCACGACCCGGGAAGGACCGCTCCAGTTGCTCGCGTCAAGTTCGAGAACGGCATGGAGAAGCTCATAATAGCTCCTGAGGGAATACTCGTTGGCGAGGAGATAGCCATCGGGCCGAACGCTCCGATCAAGATAGGCAACACCCTTCCGCTTGCCATGATACCCGAGGGAAGCTACGTCTATGACATCGAGGGAGTTCCGGGCGACGGCGGCAAGTACGTTCGCGCTGGCGGTGCCTACGCGCTCGTCGTCAGCAGGGAGAAGGACAAGGTCATAGTCCAGCTCCCGAGCGGTGAGCTCAAGCAGTTCAACCCGATGTGCAGGGCCACCATAGGCGTTGTCGCCGGCGGTGGAAGGCTTGAGAAGCCCATCGTTAAGGCCGGTAAGGCCTACTACATCGCCAAGGCAAGGAACAGGTTCTGGCCGAAGCCGAGGGGTGTCAAGATGAACGCCGTCAACCACCCGCACGGTGGTAAGGAGCACCACATCGGCAGACCTTCAACCGTTTCGAGGCGCGCTCCGCCCGGAAGGAAGGTCGGTCACATAGCCGCGAGAAGAACGGGTAGGAGGAAGTGATGAAGATGGCGAGAAAGAAGGAGTTTAAGTACAGGGGTTACACCTTCGAGGAACTGCTCAACATGTCACTGGAGGACTTTGCCAAGCTCCTCCCGGCCAGGCAGAGGAGGAGCCTCAGGAGGGGCCTTTCACCGGAGCAGAAGAAGCTCCTCAGGAAGATAAGGCTTGCCAAGAAGGGCAAGTACAAGAAGCCGATCAGAACCCACAGCAGGGACATGGTCATCCTTCCCGAGATGGTCGGCATGACCATCCACGTCTACAACGGAAAGGAGTTCGTTCCAATAGAGATCAAGGAGGAAATGATAGGCCACTACCTCGGCGAGTTCGCCCTCACGAGGAAGATAGTCCAGCACGGCTCACCTGGTGTCGGTGCGACCAGGTCGTCAATGTTCGTGGCCATCAAGTGAGGTGGTATAGATGAGCAGGGGCAGGTTTTCCTACTCATTCCAAAATTTTGACCCGGACAGGATGGCTCGCGCCAGCGGAAGGGACCTCAGGATATCCCCCAAGCACAGCGTCGAGCTCCTCAGGGAGATAAGGGGCATGATGCTCAACGATGCCCTCAAGTACCTCGACGACGTTATCGCCCTGAAGAGGCCCGTTCCAATGAGGCGCTTCAACGACAGCCAGGGACACAAGCCGGGGAAGGGCTTCGGTCCCGGTAGGTACCCGGTTAAGGTCGCCAAGGCCGTCAAGAAGGTGCTCCTCAACGCCAAGAACAACGCCGAGCAGAAGGGTCTCGACCCGGACAGGCTCAAGATAATCCACGCGGCTGCCCAGCGCGGTCCAGTGCTCCGCGGATACATTCCGAGGGCCTTTGGAAGGGCCACGCCGTTCAACGAGCAGACCACCCACATCGAGATAGTCGTTGAGGAAGTTAGGAGGTGAGACTTTTGGCGATCGAGAGATACTTCATCAAGGAAGGCGTTAAGGAGATGCTCATCGACGAGTACCTTGAGAAGGAGCTTAGGCGCGCCGGCTACGGCGGAATAGACATCAAGAAGACCCCCCTCGGAACCAAGGTCATCATCTTCGCCGCCAACCCCGGCTACGTTATAGGCAGGGGTGGCAGGCGCATTAGGGAGCTCACCAGGACCCTTGAGAGGCAGTTCAACCTTGAGAACCCCCAGATCGAAGTTGAGGAGATCAAGAACCCCTACCTCAACGCCAAGGTTCAGGCCGTCAGGCTCGCCCAGGCCCTTGAGAGGGGCATCCACTTCAGGAGGGCAGCTTATTCAGCCATAAGGGCCATCATGAGGAACGGCGCCAGGGGTGTTGAGATCCGCCTGAGCGGAAAGCTCACCGGTGAGAGGGCCAAGAGCGTCAGGTTCTACCAGGGCTACCTCGCCAAGGTTGGAAACCCGGCCGAGACCCTCGTCAGCAAGGGCTACGCCCAGGCCAAGCTCAAGCTCGGTGTCATCGGTGTCAAGGTCTCCATCATGCCGCCCGATGCCAAGCTCCCGGACGAGATAGAGGTTATAGAGAAGGTTCAGGAAGAGGTGAGCACCAATGAAGCCGAGTGAGATTAGGGAGATGAGCATCGAGGAGATCGACAAGAAGATCAGGGAGCTCCGCCTTGAACTCGCCAAGGAGAGGGGTGTGCTCACCATGGGGGCCTCTCTTGAGAACCCCATGGTCATCCGGAACCTCAGGCGCGATATCGCGCGCCTGTTGACCATAAAGAAGGAGAAGCTTAGGGAGAAAAGGTGATGGTTAGTGCCTAGGATTGTTAACCCTCTGGATGAGATGCTCTTTAAGGAGGTCCTGAAGGAGCAGCAGAGAATTAGAGTCTACATAGAGAAAGCCCGCTACGGAAAGCTTAAAACCATAATCGAGGGCATAGACGAGAAGGAGTTCGACCTCGAAGATATAGCTAAAAAGCTGAAGGCGAAGCTGGCATGCGGCGGAACGGTAAAGAAGGGAAGGATAGAGCTCCAGGGAGACCACAGAGAAAGGGTCAAGAAGTTGCTGGGAGACCTTGGATTTTCAGAGGACTTGATAGAAATCGAGTGACGGCAAAGAACATCATCTGGAGCGAGCTCATAGGGCTGAAAGCAAAAATTATAAGGGCATCTCATCCAGAGCTGGTTGGCATCGAGGGCTACGTCCTTGACGAGACGAGGAACACCCTCACCATCGGCGGTGAGAGGGTCTGGGTTATCCCGAAGGACGTGGTGGAGCTCGAGTTTGAAGTTGGCGATAAAAGGATCCGGATCAACGGAAAAGAGCTGATTGGAAGACCCGAGATGAGATTGAAGAAGAGGTGGCGAAAATGAGAGAGATCGGATTGAAGGTTCAGCCTCCCGCTGAGAAGTGCGACGATCCGCACTGCCCCTGGCACGGGCACCTCAAGATACACGGCAGGTACTTCGAGGGCGTCGTCGTCAGCGACAAGGGCAAGAAGACCGTCGTCGTCGAGAGGCAGCACTACCACTACCTCAAGAAGTACGAGAGGTATGAGCTCAGGAGGAGCAAGGTTCACGCTCACAACCCGGAGTGCATAGACGCCAAGGTCGGTGACAGGGTTCTCATCGCTGAGACCAGGCCGATAAGCAAAACCAAGAGCTGGGTTGTTGTTGCAGTCACCAAGAGGGCTGGCGAGAGGTGATATAGATGGCGAAGAAGGGTGCAGGTGCTACGAGAGGTATTAGCCCGGTCAGGCCAACTCGCGCTCTTCCGATAGGCGCTTACCTCAAGGTCGCCGACAACAGCGGTGCCAAGGTCATCCAGATCATAGGCGTCGTTGGCTACAAGGGCACCAGAAGGAGGCTCGCCTCAGCCGGTGTGGGCGACATGGTCATCGCCGCCGTCAAGAAGGGAAGGCCGGACATTAGGCACCAGGTGGTCAGGGCCGTTGTCGTCAGGCAGAGGAAGGAGTACAGGCGCCTTGATGGTATGCGCGTCAAGTTCGAGGACAACGCGGCAGCGATAGTCACCCCCGAGGGTGTCCCGAGGGGAACCGAGATCAGGGGTGCCATAGCAAGGGAAGCCGCCGAGCGCTGGGTCAGGCTCGGGAGCATAGCGAGCATAGTGTTGTGAGGTGAGAATGATGAAGTTGAAGACGAGACAGCCCAAGAAGCAGAGGAAGTTCCTCTACAACGCTCCCCTTCACCTTAGGAGCAAGATAATGGCCGCTACCCTGAGCCCGGAGCTCAGGAGCAAGTACGGCGTGAGGAGCCTTCCGATCAGGGAGGGTGACAAGGTTCGCGTTATGCGCGGCGACTTCAAGGGCAAGGAAGGCAAGGTCCTTGAGGTTGACCTCAAGAGGTACAGGATACACATCGAGGGAGTCACTCAGAAGAAGGTCGACGGAACCGAGGTCTTCTACCCGATCCACCCGTCGAACGTTATGATAATAGACCTCAACCTTGAGGACGAGAAGAGGGAGAAGATAATTAATAGGAGGGCTGGTTGATGGCGAGGAAAGGAGCCAAGAGGCACCTTAAGAGGCTTGCCGCTCCGAATCAGTGGTACATCTCAAGAAAGACCTACAAGTGGGCGGTCAGGCCGAGGCCGGGTCCGCACAACATGAGGACTTCCATACCGCTCCTCTACATAGTCAGGGACTACCTCGGCTACGCCAAGACTGCCCGCGAGGCCAGGAAGATACTCAACGAGGGCAAGATACTCGTTGACGGCCGCGTGAGGAGGGACTACAAGTTCCCGGTCGGAATCATGGACGTCGTTTCCATCCCCGAGACCGGCGAGCACTACAGGGTTCTTCCGAACAGGATTGGCAAGCTCATACTCCACCCGATAAGTGAGAAGGAAGCGGGCATCAAGCCGCTCAGGATAAGCAACAAGAGAATGGTCAAGGGTGCGAAGGTACAGCTCAACCTCCACGACGGAAGCAACCACCTCGTTACAATGGACGACAAGGACAAGTACAGGACAGCCTACACCGTCCTCATGAAGGTTACGGAGAGGGAGGTCATTGAGGTCATCCCGTTCGAGGTAGGAGCTTACGTCTTCGTTACCCAGGGTAAGAACGTCGCAAGGAAGGGTAAGGTCGTTGAGGTCAGGCAGTTCCCGATGGGCTGGCCGGACGTCGTCACCATCGAGGACGAGAACGGCGAGCTCTTCGACACGCTGAAGGAGTACGCCTTCGTCGTTGGTAAGGACAAGCCGGAGATTTCCCTTCCGTGAGGTGAGATGAGATGCAGATCAACAGAGAGGCTATCCTTGCAGACTGGGAAGCTCACCCTATGAGGAGGCCCAGGATTGCGAAGGTCACCATAAACATTGGGGTTGGCGAGAGCGGTGAGAGGCTCACCAAGGCCGAAAAAATGCTGGAGCAGCTTGTTGGCCAGAAGCCCATAAGGAGAAGGGCCAGGCAGACCAACAAGGACTTCGGAATCAGGCGCGGAGAGCCGATAGCGGTCAAGGTCACCCTCCGCGGCAAGAAGGCCGAGGAAATGCTCAAGAGACTCCTCGCTGCGGTTGACAACAAGCTCAAGGCGAGCAACTTCGACGAGCACGGCAACTTCTGCTTTGGAATAGACGAGCACATCAACATACCCGGCGTCGAGTACGACCCGGAGATAGGCATCTTCGGTATGGATGTCTGCGTCACCCTTGAGAGGCCTGGCTTCAGGGTCGCCAAGAGGAAGAGGCAGAGGAAGAAGATACCGAACAGGCACAAGCTGACCAAGGAGGAAGGTATCGTCTTCGCTATGGAGGAGTTTAAGGTTACCGTGGAGGGATTGTGAGATGGCGAAGGCTGACTACAACAAGAGGAAGCCCAGGAAGTTTGGGAAGGGTGCGAGAAGGTGCATGCGCTGCGGCCAGTACGGCCCGATAATCAGGATACACGGCCTTATGCTCTGCAGGCACTGCTTTAGAGAGATAGCCCCCAAGCTGGGCTTTAAGAAGTACGAGTGAGGTGAGAGGAGATGACTTTGCTTGACCCGCTGGCGAACGCTCTCTCCCACATAACCAACAGCGAGAGGGTCGGAAAGAAGGAGGTTTACCTCAAGCCGGCCTCCAAGCTCATAGGAGAGGTCCTCAGGGTTATGCAGGAGAACGGCTACATCGGTGAGTTTGAGTTCATAGACGACGGAAGGGCAGGCATCTACAGGGTGCAGCTCATAGGAAAGATCAACAAGGCTGGGGCGATAAAGCCGAGGTTCCCGGTCAAGGCCAGGGAGTACGAGACATGGGAGAAGAGGTTCCTTCCGGCCTTCGAGTTCGGTATCCTCATAGTCTCGACCTCCCAGGGCGTCATGACGCACAAAGAGGCCATCGAGAAGGGAATCGGCGGAAGGCTGATAGCCTACGTCTACTGAGGTGAGAGAGATGCCGATAGACGCGTGGGTAAGGGAAGAGGTTGAGATTCCGGAGGGAGTCGAGGTCACCGTTGAGAACAACGTCGTCAAGGTCAAGGGTCCGAAGGGCGAGCTCGAGAGGGAGCTCAGGTATCCGGGCGTCCAGATCTTCACCGAAGACGGTAAGGTCGTCGTCTTCAAGGAGTTCCCGAGGAAGCGCGACATAGCCATAGCCAGAACCTTCAAGGCCCACATAACCAACATGATCAAGGGCGTCACCGAGGGCTTCACCTACAAGCTCAAGGTCGTTTACAGCCACTTCCCGATGACCGTCAAGGTTCAGGGTGACGAGGTTGTCATCGAGAACTTCCTCGGTGAGAAGAACCCGAGGAGGGCCAAGATACTTCCGGGAGTCACCGTCAAGGTCATGGGCCAGGAGGTCATCGTCGAGGGCATAGACAAAGAAGCTGTAGGCCAGACCGCTGCAAACATCGAGCAGGCCACCAGGATAACCAAGTGGGACAGGCGTGTCTTCCAGGATGGAATTTACATCGTTGAGAAGGCTGGTAAGCCGATAAAGTTCTGAGGTGTGAGAAATGAACGAGAAGGCGAGACTCCTTAGGATAAGGGCCAGGATCAAGAGGAAGAAGCCCCGCTTCCTCAGGCAGGAGTGGTGGCGCTATCCGAAGTTCAAGAACGACCCGAAGTGGCGCAGGCCGAAGGGAATCGACAGCAAGATGAGGCTCAAGAAGAAGGGTAAGGCCAGGTCACCGAGCATAGGCTGGAGCTCACCGAGGCTCGTTAGGGGACTCCACCCGAGCGGGTATGAGGAAGTCCTCGTCCACAACGTCAAGGAGCTTGAGGCCATCGACCCGACCAGGCAGGCCGCCAGGATAGCCAGGACCGTTGGTGCCAGGAAGAGAGAGGCGATACTTGCCAGGGCGAAGGAGCTCGGTGTTAAGGTTCTTAACGCGAGGTGAGACTCATGCTCAAGATGCAGAGAAGGATTGCCGCTGATTTGTTGAAGTGCGGTGAGAACAGGGTCTGGATCGACCCGGAGAGGATTGACGACGTCGCGGCTGCCATCACTAGAGAGGACATCAAGAGGCTCATCAACGATGGCGTCATAAAGAAGAAGCCCGTCAAGGGACAGAGCAGGGCTCGCGCCAGGGCCTATCAGGAGGCCAGAAAGAAGGGACGCCACAGGGGCCCCGGAAGCAAGAAGGGTAAGAAGACCGCTAGGATGGGCAAGAAGGAGCGCTGGATGATGACCATCCGCGCCCTCAGGAAGGAGCTCAGGAAGCTCAAGGCCGAAGGAAAGATCGACGAGCACGCCTACAGGAGGCTCTACATCCGTGCTAAGGGCGGCCAGTTCAAGAACAAGAGGCAGCTCTACATGTTCATGCAGGAGCACGGTATCTTGAAGGAGTGAGGTGAGAGAGATGGCACACGGACCGAGGTATAGGGTTCCGTTCAGGAGAAGGAGAGAGGGTAAGACTAACTATCACAAGAGGCTCGCCCTCCTCAAGTCTGGCAAGCCCAGGCTTGTCGTGAGGAAGACCCTGAACCACCACATGGCCCAGGTAGTCCTTTACGACCCGAAGGGTGACAGGACAGTGGTCTCTGCCCACACCAGGGAGCTTATGAGGGACTTTGGCTGGAAGGGACACGGCGGCAACACCCCAAGTGCCTATCTGCTTGGTCTCCTCATAGGCTACAAGGCCAAGAAAGCTGGAATAGAGGAGGCCATCCTCGACATAGGCCTGCACCCGCCGACCAGGGGTTCAAGCATCTTTGCTGTCCTCAAGGGAGCTGTTGACGCTGGGCTCAACGTCCCGCACAGCGAGGAGATCTACCCGGAGGACTACAGGATAACCGGCGAGCACATAGCCAACTACGCCAAGGCCCTCAAGGAGGAGGACGAGGAGCGCTACAGGAAGCAGTTCTCGGGATACCTCGTCAAGGGTCTTGAGCCGGAGAAGCTCCCCGAGCACTTTGAGGAGGTCAAGGCGAGGATAATCGAGAAGTTTGAGGAGGCGAGAGAATGAGCGACCCGAGGGAGATCGCCCAGAGGGTTTTGGAGGAGTGGGAGCCGAGGACCAAGCTCGGTCAGCTCGTCAAAGAGGGCCAGATAACTGACATTCACGAGATATTCCGCAAGGGGTACCAGATCAAGGAGCCGGAGATAGTGGACGTCCTCCTTCCGGAGGTCAACCTCAGGGAGAACCAGGAGGTTCTCGACATAGCCCTCACCGTCAGGATGACCGACAGCGGCAGGAGAATCCGCTTCAGGGTTCTCGCCGCTGTGGGCAACAGGGACGGCTACGTCGGCCTCGGAATCGGCCACGGCAAGGAGGTCGGAATAGCCATCAGGAAGGCCATCAACTACGCCAAGATGAACATCATCGAGATCAAGCGCGGCTGTGGAAGCTGGGAGTGCCGCTGTAGGAGACCGCACTCAATTCCGTTCGCCGTCGAGGGCAAGGAGGGAAGTGTCCGCGTCAAGCTCATGCCCGGACCGCGTGGTCTTGGCCTTGTCATCGGTGACGTCGGCAAGAAGATACTCAGCCTCGCTGGAGTCCAGGACGTCTGGTCGCAGAGCCTGGGTGAGACCAGGACGACAGTCAACTTCGCCAAGGCAGTCTTCAATGCGCTCTACAACACCAACCGCGTTGCAATTCAGCCGGGAATGGAAGAGAAGTACGGCATCATTGTCGGAAGGGAGATGAGGGCCAACTTTGAGCTGGAGTGAGGTGAGAGAGGATGGCAAAGCTTGCACTCATCAGGCTTAGGAGCGGGATAAGGGCGAGGGGCGAAGTCAGGGACACCCTCGCCATGCTCCGCCTCCACAGGATCAACCACCTCGTCCTCGTCGACGACAACCCGAGCTACAAGGGAATGGTTCAGAAGGTCAAGGACTACATCACCTGGGGTGAGATTGACGCAGAGACTCTCGCCAAGCTCATCAGGAAGAGGGGCAGGCTCATCGGGAACAAGCCGATAACAGACGAGTACGTCAAGGAGAAGCTCGGAATGACCATAGACGAGTTCGCCAAGAAGGTCGTTGACGGCGAGATGAAGCTCACCGACCTGCCGAACATCAAGCCGGTCTTCAGGCTTCACCCGCCGAGGGGCGGCCTTAAGGGCAGCAAGAAGCGCAGCTTTAAGGAAGGCGGTGCCCTCGGCTACCGCGGCGAGAGGATAAACGACCTCATTGAGAGAATGCTCTGAGGTGGCGAGAGATGATAAGGAGAAAGAAGAAGGTTAGGAAGCTCCGCGGAAGTCACACTCACGGATGGGGCTGCAAGAAGAAGCACCGCGGCGGCGGTAGCAAGGGCGGTAAGGGAATGGCAGGAACCGGAAAGAGGAAGAACACCAAGTGGACCTGGACAATCAAGTACGCCCCGGATCACCTCGGCAAGAGGGGCTTCCACAGGCCCAAAGCCGTCCAGTACACTCCAAAGACCATAAACCTCAGCGACATAGACGAGAACCTCACCCTCTTCCTTGATATGGGCGTTGCCTACGAGGAGGAGGGAAAGATAGTCGTTGACGTCACCCAGCTCGGCGTTGACAAGGTTCTCGGCACCGGAAAGCTCACCAAGCCCCTTACCATCAAGGCCTACTACGTCACCCCGAAGGCCGAGGAGAAGATAAAGGCCGCTGGCGGCGAGGTTCTCCTCGCCTGACCCCTTTAATTTAACTTTTGGCGGGTGTTAATCATGGGGTTCAGAAACGTAGTGTTCGCGATTGAAAGGTACTTCCCCGAGGTGGAGCGGCCCAAGAGGCACGTGCCACTCAAGGAGAAGTTCATGTGGACGGGAATCGTTCTGCTGCTGTACTTCATCCTCGCTGAGATTCCGCTCTATGGGATTCCAGCACAGATTCAGGACTACTTTGCCACGCTCAGGTTCGTCCTCGCAGGAAGGAGTGGTTCTCTTCTGACTCTCGGTATCGGGCCGATAGTCACCGCGAGCATCATCATGCAGCTTCTCGTTGGTTCCGAGATAGTTCACCTTGATCTCTCCAATCACGAGGATAGGCGGTTTTATCAGGCCGCCCAGAAGCTGTTTGCAGTCTTCATGAGCTTCTTCGAAGCAGCCATATACGTCTTCGCCGGTGCCTTCGGTAGGGTGGATACCGGCCTCGGCGCCTTCCAGACCGTGACGACACCCGCCGGTGAGGCGTACATCGGACTCGGCCTGGCGATACTCATCATACTCCAGCTTGGATTCGCCTCCGTGATGCTCATCCTCCTCGATGAGCTCGTGAGCAAGTGGGGTATCGGAAGCGGTATCAGCCTCTTCATCGCCGCGGGTGTTTCACAGACCGTCATTACGAAGGCCCTAAACCCTGCAACGACCCCTGACTACATCGACCCCGTCACAGGAGGGCCTGCGATAATAGGTGCCATCCCCGCGTTCATACAGCATCTGTTCTACGGCGACCTCACGGGCGCGCTTTACAGGGGAACGCTGCCGGATATGATGGATCTGCTGGCCACCATAGTCGTCTTCCTCGTGGTTGTTTATCTTGAGAGCATGCGCGTTGAGATACCGCTCAGCTACGGCCGTGTTACCGTTCGCGGAAGGTACCCGATAAGGTTCATGTACGTCAGCAACATCCCGATTATCCTGACTTTTGCCCTCTACTCCAACATCCAGCTCTGGGCCAGACTCCTCAACAACTTCGGCTACACATTCCTTGGAACCTTCGACGAGGCCGGCTACCCACTAACAGGATTTGTCACGTACCTCTATCCACCGCGGGACATCTACCACGTCATCGCAGATCCGGGAAGGGCCCTGGTCTACGCGCTGATGACGATCTTCTGGTCGATACTCTTTGGATTCCTGTGGGTCGAGCTGACAGGCCTTGACGCCAAGAGCATCGCCAGACAGCTTCAGAGCGCCGGCCTTCAGATTCCGGGATTCAGGCGCGATCCTAGGATACTGGAGAGGGTGCTCAACAGGTACATCCCCTACGTCACCTTCTGGGGTTCGTTCACCCTGGCGATAGTGGCAGTGCTGGCGGACTTCCTTGGAGCCCTTGGTACGGGAACGGGAATCCTCCTTACGGTGGGTATACTCTACAGGTTCTATGAAGAGATAGCCAGAGAACAGGCCACCGAGATGTTCCCGGCTTTGAGGAGGTTCTTCACCAAGTGAGTCTTTCTTTTCTTTCACAAAACCTTTTAAACCCGGTTCGATTACTTCTTCCAGAAACCTCCTTGGGTGAGCGTGATGCCGTTTGTGGTCATGATAACAGGGATTCCAGGGGTGGGTAAGAGCACAATAACCCGGCTGGCCCTTCGAAAAACGAAGGTCAAGTTCAGGCTTGTCAACTTTGGCGACCTGATGTTCGAGGAGGCAGTGAAGGCGGGACTGGTGAGCCACAGGGACGAGATGAGAAAGCTCAACCCCAACGTTCAGAAGGAGCTCCAGATGAAAGTCGCCAGAAGGATCGTTGAAATGGCCAAGATGGAGCCCATACTCCTCGATACCCATGCAACCATCAGAACCCCTGTAGGATACCTTCTCGGTTTCCCCAAGGAGGTCATCGAGGTAATAAACCCCAACTTCATAGTCATAATCGAGGCCACCCCGAGCGAGATACTTGGAAGACGTCTCCGCGATCTGAAGCGCGATAGGGACGTTGAGACTGAAGAGCAGATACAGAGGCATCAGGATCTTAACCGTGCCGCTGCCGTGAGCTACGCCATGCACTCTAACGCGCTCATAAAGATAATCGAGAACCATGAAGATAAGGGCCTTGATGAGGCCGTTCACGAGCTTGTTGAAGTACTGAATCTGGCGGTGGGAGAGTATGATTGAGGGGATATACACATTCCTTGACAATCTGTTTGGACCCATGATACAGGCCTACCACCCGATAGTGGTGGTCACTGTCGCGGGCATAATGCTGGGTGGACTCTTCACCCTGCTGAACTACATCCTGGTCGACCAGGAAAAGGTTAAGCGGCTTCAAAAGAAGAGCAAAGAGTTCCAGAAGAAGTACAAGGAGGCCCAGGCCGCAAAGGATGAGAAAAAGCTCAAGAAGCTTCAGCAGGAGCAGATGGAGCTTATGAAGCTCCAGAGCGAGGTCATGAAGGACACGATGTTCAAAGTCACGCTGCTGACCCTGCCGATATTCTGGATCTTCTTCGGATGGCTCAGGAGATGGTATATCGAAGTTGGCATAGTGAAATCTCCGTTCAACTTCTTCATATTCGACTGGTTCCACAGACTCTATCACTCCGGACTGCCCGCTAACGAGCTCGGTTACGTCGGCTGGTACATCATGACGTCTATGATAACCGGTTACATCCTCAGGAAGCTCCTTGACATGGGTTAAATTTAAAAAGACTCTGAAAATAGGGGTTGCGAGGTGAGAGAAATGAAGCCGATGTACAGGTCAAGGTCATGGAGAAGGAAGTACGTCAGGACTCCGGGCGGAAGGACCGTCATACACTTCGAGAGAAGGAAGCCGAAAGTAGCTCACTGCGCCATGTGCGGTAGGCCGCTCAACGGCATTCCCCGCGGAAGGCCGAGCGAACTCAGGAAGCTCCCGAAGACGGCAAAGAGGCCAGAGAGGCCCTACCCGAACCTCTGCCCGAGCTGCATGAGGAAGGTCATGAAGGCCCAGGTCAGGGCTGCCCTCGTCTGAGGTGCTAACATGCCGAAGGGCTGCCTCGTGATAACCGTCAGCGGCCTGGCCGGTTCCGGGACGACGACACTGTGCAGGAACCTCGCCAGGCACTACGGCTTCAAGCACATATACGCCGGCCTCATCTTCAGGCAGATGGCCAAGGAGATGGGCATGTCGCTTGAGGAGTTCCAGGAGTACGCAGAGCTTCACCCCGAAATAGACAGGGAGGTGGACAGGAGGCAGGTCGAGGCAGCCAAAGAGTGTAACGTCGTTATCGAGGGGCGCCTAGCCGGCTGGATGGTCAAGAATGCCGACCTTAAGATATGGCTCGATGCCCCCATAATGGAGCGTGCCAGGAGAGTTGCCCGCCGTGAGGGTGTCTCCGTGGAGGAGGCCTTTGTGGAAATCGCCGAGCGCGAGAAGGGCAACAGGAAAAGGTATTTAAACCTCTATGGAATTGACATCGACGACAAGTCGATTTACGACTTGATTATTAACACTGCCCACTGGGATCCCGATGGCGTCTTCGCGATTGTGAAGGCCGCCATCGACCACCTTTACCCCGACGGTGACGCGGGGTCGGGTGCAAACCCGGGCAACAAAAAATGAGGAGGTGGGATGAATGCCAGCTATGGAAGTTGGAAGGCTTGCAGTTATAATCGCCGGAAGGAGGGCCGGCCAGAAGGTCGTCGTCGTTGACGTCATCGACAGGAACTTTGTCCTCGTTACAGGCGCCGGCCTCAACAAGGTCAAGCGCAGGAGGATGAACGTTAAGCACCTTGAGCCCCTTCCGGAGAGGGTCAACATCGAGCGCGGCGCCGACGACGAGGCCGTCAAGGCCGCCCTTGAGAGTGCTGGAATCAGCCTTGAGTGAGGCAGAGGCCTTTTGGCCTCCCTTTACTTCTCAACGCTTTTAAGTTTGGTTTCCAACTATTTCTGGTGGGTTTCATGAAAACCGCGCTTGTGACAGGTGCAACTGGCGGCATCGGAAGGCTTCTTGTTGAGGGTCTCGTCGGGAGGGGCTACCGCGTTGTTGGGGTGGCCAGAAACGGAGAAAAGCTCCGTGAACTTCAGGAAAAACTGCCTGCCTTTGAGTACATAATCGCCGACCTGAGCAAAGGGGACTTTCCAGGCACGATTTTGGAGGGGCTTGAGAGGCTGGGTGTGGAAAGGGTTGACCTCCTCATAAACAACGCCGGCCTCGCGGTGAGAAAGCCCCTTCTTGAGCACTCAAGCGAGGAGCTGGAGAACCTGTTCCGGGTAAACACCCTCGCGCCCGTTGAGCTCACGAATGTGCTCCTCCCAGTGCTCCCGAAGGGTTCGACCGTGGTGTTCATAATCAGCGGCGTTGCCTTTATCAACGTGCCGGAGATTCCCTCCTACTGCGCCGCCAAGGGTGCCCTCCACTACCTCGCGGTAAACCTTGAGAGGGAGCTAAGAGCCAGAGGAATCCATGTTATGAGGGTGTATCCCAAGCAGGTCAAGACGGGTTTCTGGAACGGAAGGGTTCCGAAGGGCTCGATAGAGCCGGAACAGGTTGCAAGGGCGGTATTGAAGGGGCTTGAAAAGGGTAAGAGGGAAGTTTTCGTGCCCGGCTATCTGAGGTTCGTCAAATACCTCCCAAACTGGCCGGTATTTACATACCGGTTCAAGTACTAAGCTCAGGTTTATAAGGCGCTATTCCGAACTTAGGGCGATAACGCTCATCGGGTGATGCTCATGGCGAGGGACGAGGTCAGGAGGATTTTACCTGCAGACAGAAAGCGAGAGGTTCTGATTAAGGACGAGAAGGCCGAGACGAACCCGAAGTGGGGCTTCCCGCCCGAGAAGAGGCCAATGGAGATGCACATGCAGTTCGGGATAATAAACCTTGACAAACCACCTGGCCCAACCAGTCACGAGGTTGTTGCCTGGATAAAGAGGCTCTTCAACCTGAACAAGGCCGGCCACGGCGGGACCCTAGATCCGAAGGTCAGCGGCGTTTTGCCCGTGGCACTTGAGAGGGCAACGAGGGTCGTTCAGGCGCTCCTACCTGCGGGAAAGGAGTACGTTGCGTTGATGCACCTCCACGGCGACGTTCCTGAGGACAAAATCCGCGCGGTTATGCGGGAGTTCGAGGGCGAGATAATCCAGAGGCCGCCGCTGAGGAGCGCGGTCAAGAGAAGGCTGAGGACGAGAAAGGTTTACTACATCGAGATTCTTGAGATAGACGGTAAAGATGTGCTCTTCCGTGTTGGCGTCGAGGCGGGGACCTACATACGTTCACTTATCCACCACATCGGCCTTGCCCTCGGAGTGGGAGCGCACATGGCCGAGCTGAGGAGAACGAGGAGCGGGCCCTTCAAGGAGGACGAGACCCTCGTAACCCTTCACGACCTCATCGATTACTACCACTTCTGGAAGGACGACGGCATTGAGGAGTACTTCAGGAATGCCATCCAGCCGATGGAGAAAGCGGTGGAGCACCTTCCCAAGGTATGGATAAGGGACTCCGCCGTTGCGGCGGTCACCTACGGAGCCGATCTGGCCGTTCCTGGCATAGTCAAGGTTCACAAGGGCATCAAGAAGGGTGATTTAGTTGCCGTGATGACTCTTAAAGACGAGCTGGTTGCACTCGGAAAGGCCACCATGACGAGCGGCGAGATGCTCCAGAAGAGCAAGGGCATAGCCGTCGATGTTGACAAGGTCTTCATGCCGAGGGACTGGTACCCCAAACTTTGGTGACGAAAGACAAGGGGGCTCGGCCCCCTTATCTCTCTGTACTCTCAAACCCCCGGAGTGGGGCTTCGCCCCACAACCCCCTTCTCTCTTAAACTATTGGGGGGCTGTGCCCCCACGCCCCGAGCTTTGATTGCATAAAATAATCAGTTGTGTTCTTTTGTTCACTCTTTTACTCTCCCTTCTTTTGGCCCGTTCTCATCGTGTTAATACGGTTGTAAATTGAAAATCCTACGAAAAAAAAACGTTAGTTAATCCAACTAGTAAAAAGAAAAGTTTATATA